>JBAUUM010000030.1:0-2560 GCA_049582705.1 Actinocatenispora sp. | reverse complement strand
TCGCGCTGTTCGACGCCGCCGCCCGGTTCACCGACCGGCTGCCCGGCGCGGGACCGGTGGTGTTCTGCGACCACGTGGCCGGCCAGGAGCTGCCGGCCGATTCGCTGGCGCCGACCGCGGCGCGGGGCGAGGCGGTACGCATCCTCACCGCGCACGCCAGCAAGGGGCTGGAATGGGACCTGGTCGCCGTGCCGGGCGTGCAGGAGGCCTCATGGCCGGACCTCCGGCTGCGCGGCAGCCTGCTCGGCTCCGAGCTGCTCGTCGACGTCGCGGCCGGCCGACGGCCCGACCCGGGCGGCGACGAACCGGCCGACCCGCCGGTCGTCGGCACCGCCGGGCAGCGCGCCGCTCAGCTCGACGAGGAACGCCGGCTCTTCTACGTGGCCACCACCCGGGCCCGGCACCAGCTGCTGGTCTCGGCCGTGGCCGCCGGCGACGGCGAGGACCTGCCCAGCCGGTTCGTCGGCGAACTGGCCGCCGAGGAGACGGACCCACCGGCGGCGGTGCCCCGGGCGCTGACCCTGTCCGCGCTGGTCGCCGAGCTGCGCATCGCGGTCGCCGACGCGGACAGCACGCCGGAGCGGCGAAGCGCCGCGGCCCGGCAACTGGCCCGGCTCGCCGCGGCCGGCGTGACCGGCGCGCACCCCGCGTCCTGGTGGGGGATGGGAGCGCTGTCCGACGACCGGTCCCTGGCCGGGCCCGGCGAACGGGTCGAGGTGTCCCCGTCCACGGTGGAGAACGTGCGCCGGTGCGGGTTGCGCTGGGTACTGGAACGGCACGGCGGCGCCAGCCCGCCCGGCGTGGAGCAGAGCGTCGGCACCCTGGTGCACGCCGCGGCGGCGGAGGCGACCGGCCTCGACGCGCTGCGCAGGTACCTGGACGAGCACTGGAGCGAGGTGGAGTTCCCGGCCCGTTGGGTGGTGGACCGCAAGCGGGCCGAGGCGGACCGGATGCTCGACAAGCTGGCCGAGTGGCTGGCCGCGAACCCGCGTCAGCTGGTCGCCACCGAGCACCGGTTCCGTACCGTGCTGCCCGCCCGGCCGGACATGCCCGCCGTGGAGCTGACCGGCGCGGTGGACCGGCTGGAGGTCGACGGCGCCGGGCGGCCGGTCATCATCGACCTCAAGACCGGGGCGAGCGCACCGTCGGACGCCGCCGCCGCGGAGAATCCGCAGCTCGCCTCGTACCAGGTGGCCGCCGAGCACGACGCGTTCGCCGAACTGGCCGGGGTCGAGCCGGGCGCGCCGCCGGGCGGCGCCGCGCTGGTGCAGCTCGGCGGCACCCGAAAGCACCCGAAGGAGCAGCGTCAGCCCGCGCTCGCCGACGCCGACGACCCGGCCTGGGCGCAGGACATGGTGCACAACGCGGCCCGCCGGATGGCCGACGCCACGTTCACCGCCGTACTCAACGAGCACTGCCGGTCCTGCGCGGTGCAGTCCAGCTGTCCACTGTCGACACACGGCCGCCAGGTGACCGACCAGTGAGTACGACGCGGGAGCGGTTCTCGCCGCACCGCCTGGCGGAGCTGCTGGGCCTGCCCGAACCCACGCCGGAACAGGCCGCCGTGATCGCGGCACCGCTCGGCCCGCTGCTCGTGGTCGCCGGCGCGGGCTCGGGCAAGACCGA
Source organism: Actinocatenispora sp. (assembly GCA_049582705.1). Taxonomy (GTDB): domain Bacteria; phylum Actinomycetota; class Actinomycetes; order Mycobacteriales; family Micromonosporaceae; genus Actinocatenispora. The sequence continues at coordinate 934 of JBAUUM010000030.1, read as the reverse complement.
GACGATGGCCTCCCGGGTGGTGTACCTGGTGGCCAACCGGATGGTACGGCCGGACCAGGTGCTGGGCCTGACCTTCACCCGCAAGGCCGCGGGCGAGCTGGCGCAGCGGGTACGGGCCCGGCTGACCCAACTGGCGCGGATCCCGGAGATCGTCGGCGCCGAACGGGACCGGACCGTCGTCGGCGAACCCACGGTCGCCACGTACCACTCGTACGCCGCCCGGGTGGTGACCGAGCACGGGCTGCGGGCCGGGTACGAGCCGACCACCCGGTTGCTCACCGAGGCCGCCTGCTGGCAGCTGGCCGACGCGGTGGTCCGCGGGTACGACGGGGACATGTCCGATGTGGACCTCGCCCCGGTCACGGTGACCAACGAGGTGCTCGGGCTGGCCGCGGAGATGTCCGAGCACCTGTGCGGGCCGGACGAGCTGATCCGGCACACCCGGCGGCTGGTCGACACCGTGACCCGGATCCCCGGCACGGTGTCCCGGGACACCACGCGCCTGCTCACCCGGCAGCGGGCCCGGCTGCAGATGCTGCCGCTGGTCGAGCGGTACGACCAGCGCAAGCGGGCCGCCGAGGCGATGGACTACGGCGACCAGCTGGCGCGGGCCGCCCGGGTCGCCCGGGACCATCCCGTCGTCGGCGCCGGCGAGCGGGACCGGTACCGGGTGGTGCTGCTCGACGAGTACCAGGACACCAGCCACGCCCAGGTGGTGCTGCTGCGCGCGCTGTTCGGCCGCGGCCACCCGGTGACGGCGGTGGGGGACCCGGCGCAGTCCATCTACGCGTGGCGCGGTGCCAGTGCGGACACCCTGGAACGGTTCCCGGCGGACTTCGCGACCGCGGCCGGCGTGCCGGCCCGGCGGCTGTCGCTGACCGTCAGCTGGCGCAACGCGCCGAGCATCCTGCGGGTCGCCAACACGGTCAGCGCC
>JBAUUM010000029.1:0-6611 GCA_049582705.1 Actinocatenispora sp. | reverse complement strand
TGCGCCTGCGGCGCGGCGCCGAGGCCGGCGAGCAGTGCGGCGGTCGCGAGCGTGGTGAGCAGCGCGCGTGGCCGGGCGGCGACGGACATGGGTACCTCCGGGTGTCGGCAGCCCACACGGGACCCGGAAGCCTCCCGGCCCGGTGCGCGACGATGAGTGATGAGGCAAACACTTACCGATCTGACTTTAGACAGGAACCCGGCCGAGGACGTCGCCTTTACCGCGTTATGTGCGCACCTTTCTGACCGGACCACCCGCTACCGCCGGCACGCTCCACCCAGCGGGAACCGCTTTCCGAGTCGCCGTGACGGCTGCGATGATCGCTGCGCAGGAGGCACCGCGCACCGCGAGGAGGAACGTTCATGCTGGTCGACTGGCCGTTGGAGAAGCTGCGTGAGTACCGTCCCGAGCGGGCCGAACCGGCGGACTTCGCGAGCTTCTGGGCCGGAACCCTGACACAGGCCCGGGACCGCGCCGCCCCCGCCGTCTTCGAGCCGTACGACTCGGCCCTGGCCACCGTCGAGGTGTTCGACGTGACGTTCAGCGGGTACGACGGCCAGCCGGTGAAGGGCTGGTTCCTGCTGCCCCGGACCGGGACCGCACCCGACGGGAACGGACGGCTGCCGTGCGTCGTCGAGTACATCGGCTACAACGGGGGCCGCGGCCTGCCGCACGAATGGCTCACCTGGAGCGCCGCCGGCTACGCGCACCTGGTGATGGACACCCGCGCGCAGGGCTCCAACGGCGGCCGGGTCGCCGACACGGCCGACCCGGACCCGGTCGGCATGCCCAACACCCCCGGCTACCTGACCCGGGGCATCACCGACCCGGAGACGTACTACTACCGGCGCGTGTTCACCGACGCGGTACGGGCCGTGGACGTCGCCCGGGAACATCCCCGGGTGGACCCGGACCGGATCGTCGTGACCGGCGGCAGTCAGGGCGGCGGGATCACCCTCGCGGTGTCCGGTCTGGTCGACGGGCTCGCCGCGGTACTGCCCGACGTGCCGTTCCTGTGCCACTACCGGCACGCCACGGAGGTCACCGACAAGGACCCGTACGACGAGATCTCCCGGTACTGCCGGAGCCACCGGAACCACGTCGACGACGTGTTCCGGACCCTGTCGTACTTCGACGGGGTCAACTTCGCCGCGCACGCGGGGGCGCCCGCGCTGTTCTCGGTGGGGCTGATGGACCCGGTCTGCCCGCCGTCGACGGTGTTCGCCGCGTACAACCACTACGCCGCGGCCAAGGACATCCGGGTCTGGCCGTACAACGAGCACGAGGGCGGCGCCAGCTTCCAGGTCGCCGAGCAACTGCGGCACGTCCGGGACCTGCTGGCCCGCTGAGACCGCAGGACGCATCGCGGCGCGGCGGGCGGTCCGGTCGGTGGCGCAGGTCGGGGAGGATGACGGCATGCGACCCGATCTTCTCCGACAGGTCAGCCGGACCCGGCTCTACCGGCTCGGCGTGCCCCGCGACGTCACGATCGCGCCGGACGGTTCGGAGGTGCTGTTCCTGCGCTCCGAGGGCGACGACCCGGCCACCTCGCTGTGGCGGTTCGACGTCGCCACCGGCACCGAGACGCTGGTCGCCGACGGTGCGGCGCTGGCCGGCGGGCAGCTCTCGGCCGCCGAACGGACCCGCCGGGAACGCTCCCGCGAAATGGCCGCCGGCATCGTCGGCTACTCCACCGACGCGGCGCGGACCCGTGCGGTGTTCACCCTGGACGGCCTGCTGTGGACGGTCGCCCTGGACGGCGCCGAGCCGCGCCGGCTGCCGGCCACCGGGTCGGTCGTGGAACCGCGGCTCGACCCGGCCGGGACGCGGGTGGCGTACGTGTCGGACGGCGCGCTGCGGCTGGTCGACGTCGAGGCCGGCCTGGCCGGCGACGAGGCCGCGGACCGTGCCGTGGCCACCGGCGAGAACGCCGACGTCACCTACGGACTGCCGGAACACGTGGCCGCCGAGTCGATGCACCGCCGGCAGGGCTACTGGTGGGCGCCCGACTCGTCCCGGCTGCTGGTGGCGCGGGTGGACAACGGTCCGGTCGGGCGCTGGTACATCGCCGACCCCGCCGACCCGGCCAGCCCGCCCGCCGAGATCGCGTACCCGGCCGCCGGGACGGCGAACGCCGACGTCACGCTGTGGCTGTACGACCCGGCCGGCGGCGCGCCCACCGAGGTGGTCTGGGACCGCGCCGGCTTCGAGTACCTGGCCGCGGTGACCTGGTCCGGTCGCTGCCCGTACCTGCTGGTGCAGAGCCGGGACCAGCGGGACGTACGGGTGCTGTCCGTCGAGCCGGACACCGGCGCGACCACGCTCGTCCACGCCGACCACGACGACGCCTGGTGGGAACTGGTCCCCGGCCTGCCGGCCGTGACCGGCGACGGTGCGCTGGTCTGGACCCGCGACGACGGCGACACCCGACGGCTGCTGGTCGCCGGTGAACCCGTCACCCCGCCCGGCCTCCAGGTCGGTCAGGTGGTCGGCGTGGACGACGACGAGGTGCTGTTCGTCGGGTGCACCGAGCCGACCGAACGGTACGTGTGGCGGTGGCGCCGGGACACCGGCGCGGTCCGGCTCGGCGACGAGCCGGGCGTGTACTCGGGCTCCTCGACCGGCGGCTGCACGGTGCTGCTGGCGCGCACCCTGGACCGGCACGGCGTCCGGGTCACGGTGCACCGCGACGGCGTACCGACCCGCGAGATCGCGTCGCACGCGCTGGTCCCGCCGATCGTGCCGCTCGTGACCCTGCACCGGTTCGGCGACCGTGACCTGCGCTCCGCGGTACTGCTGCCCACCGGGTACGAACGCGGCTCCGGCCCGCTGCCCGTCCTGCTCGACCCGTACGCGGGACCGGGCGCGCAGACGGTGCTGTCCGCGCGGAACATGTACCTGATCTCGCAGTGGTTCGCCGACCAGGGCTACGCGGTACTGGTCACCGACGGTCGCGGCACACCCGGCCGTGGCCCCGTCTGGGAGCACGCCGTGCGCGGCGACGCGCTCGGGCTCGCGCTGACCGACCAGATCGACGCGCTGCGCGCGGCGGCCGTGGAGTACCCGGAGTTGGACCTGTCCCGGGTCGGCATCCGCGGCTGGTCGTACGGCGGCTACCTCGCCGCCGCGGCCGTGCTCCGGTATCCCGACGTGTTCCACGTCGCGGTCGCCGGCGCCCCGGTGACCGACCCGCTGCTGTACGACACGCACTGGCAGGAGCGCTACCTCGGGCACCCGGAGCGGGAACCGGAGAACTACCGGCGTTCCTCGCTGCTCCCGGACGCACCGCGGCTGACCCGGCCGCTGCTGCTGGTGCACGGCCTCGCCGACGACAACGTGCACGCCGCGCACACCCTGCAGCTGTCCGCCGCCCTGCTCGCCGCCGGACGGGAGCATTCCGTCCTGCCGTTGCCCGGGGGCACCCACATGGCCGTGCTCGGCGACGTCATGGCCAACCTGACCCGGCGGGAACTGGCTTTCCTCGACCGCGTGCTGCGGCCCTGACGCGTGCTGCGGCCCTGACCGGCACCGCGGATCGCGGTACCCGGTCAGGGCCGTGCGGTGTGGCCACGGCGCGCCGGGACGGTACGGGCCGCCCCGGCGCACCGCGAGTCAGTGGACGTACTCGCGGAGCCGACCCACGTTGTCCGGCCGACGCAGCTTCAGCAGCGTCATCTTCTCGATCTGCCGGATGCGCTCCCGGGACAGGCCGAACTCCCGGCCGACCTCGTCGAGCGTGCGCTGCCGGTCGTCGTCCAGCCCGTACCGCAGCCGGATCACGGCCCGCTCCCGCTCGGTCAGCGTGGCCAGCACACCCTCCAGGGCGTGCTTCAGGAAGCCGTACGAGACGTTGTCCTCGCCGCCGTCGTTGGTCCGGACGAAGTCGCCCAGCGAGCTCTCGCCGTCCTCGCCGACACCCTGGTCGAGGCTCACCGGGTCCCGGTCGTAGCTGATCAGTTCCAGGATCTCGGTCGGCTTGACGCCCAACGCCTCGGCGATCTCGACGTGGTCGGGCTCCCGGCCGAGCTGCATGGCCAGTTCGCGGCGGGCCCGTACCATCCGGTTGACCTGCTCGACCATGTGCACGGGCAGCCGGATCGTGCGCGCCTGGTCGGCGATCGCGCGGGTCACGGCCTGCCGGATCCACCACGTCGCGTACGTGGAGAACTTGTAGCCCTTGGCGTAGTCGAACTTCTCCACCGCGCGGATGAGCCCCAGGTTGCCCTCCTGGATCAGGTCCAGGAACGCGATGCCGCGGTTCGTGTACCGCTTGGCGATCGACACCACCAGCCGCAGGTTCGCCTCCAGCAGCCGGTTGCGCGCCGCGGCGCCGTCCGCGATCACCCGCCGCAGGTCGTGACGCAGCGTCTCGTCGCCGGTCGCGTACCGGGCGGCCAGCGGCCCCTCGGCCGCCACCGCGCCGGACACGATCCGTTCCGCGTAGAGCCCCGCCTCGACGCGCTTGGCCAGGTCCACCTCGTCCGCCGCGGTCAGCAGCCGGACCCGGCCGATCGCGTTCAGGTACGTGCGCACCAGATCCGCCGAGCCGGCCCGGTCCTCGGACTCGGTCCGGGTCGCCATGTATTCCTCGCTCAGTGGAAGGGCCACCGTCTCCCGCCTCCCGTGCACGGCGCGCGGTGCGCGCATCTGCATCGTCTGGTCCGACCGGCCGTGTACCGCCCGATTCGATGCGCTGATCTTCACCGCCAGTAGCGGTCGGGCGGGGAGCCGCGGGGCGCAGGTGGCACGAATCCGGGAACTGCCCGGGACCCCGCGGGGGCGGTTGGCACGAATCCGGGAGTCGGAGCGTCCGGACCTTCGGCTCCGGCACTGGCCAGGGGTGGGAGATGGAACGCTACTGAGATGCAGGGTGTAGCGGATCACCGTTAACATGAGCGTGAAGGTGCAACCTCAGCACCAGGCCAACGCGTTTACTCCTCGTAAGCCGGATATGGCACCTCGCTCGGCCCACTCTTCCGACAGTCCCGTCATTGCCGTGACCACGGCACGACCCGGGCTGACGGGCGGATGTGCCTCCGCGCGGAGCCCGGGGTAGTAGACATGTGGTCTGTGCGGAAGCAGCAGATCGTGGAGTGGGGAACCGGCCGGCATCGTCGGCGGGAGACAGGGGAGGCGTAATGCCGCGTCGTTCGTGGCTCGTTCGTAGCAGGTCAGCGGTTCTGCTGATCGCTGCAGGGGCGACGGTCGCACTGGTAGCAGGTTGCAACCAGGGCTCGGACAAGACAGTGGGCAGCGGTGGCGGTGGTGGCCACCCCAAGCCGGCACCGGCGGCGGTCGTCACGATCACCCCGGAGACCGGCACCAAGAGCGTCTCGCCCGCCGATCCGATCGTGGTCAAGGCGGACCACGGCAAGCTGTCCGAGGTCACCCTGACCAACGCGTCGGGCAAGCACATCGAGGGCGATCTGTCGGCCGACGAGACGATGTGGACCGCCTCCGAGAAGCTCGGCTACAGCAAGAGCTACGAGCTGTCCGCCACCGCCACCAACCCGGACGGCAAGAAGGTCAGCGACAAGAGCAGCTTCAGCACCGTCAAGCCGGGCAACTACACCCTGCCGTACCTGCAGAACACCGAGGGCCAGACGTATGGCGTCGGTGAGCCGGTCATGGTCCACTTCGACGAGGCGATCCCGGACCGCGCCGCGGCCGAGAAGTCGCTCAAGGTCACCACCGAGCCGTCCCTCGAGGGCGCCTGGCACTGGATCAACGACCAGGACGTGCACTGGCGGCCGAAGACCGACGCCGGGGCCTACTGGCCCGCCAACACCAAGGTCTCCGTCAAGGCCGACGTGTACGGCGTCAACATGGGCAAGGGCCTGTGGGGCCAGGAGGACCGCTCCGTCTCCTTCAACATCGGCGACAAGCGCGTCGCGATCGGCACCAACAAGTCGCTGCACATGAAGGTGTACGAGAACGACAAGCAGGTCCGCGACATGCCGTTCAGCGGCGGCCTGAACCAGTACATCCAGGACAAGTACGGCAACAGCGTGCCGCTGTCCACGCCCAGCGGGACCATGGTGATCATGGCCCAGGAGCGTCGGGTGCACATGACCTCGGCCAGCTGGGGCATCGCCAAGGGCAACCCGATGGCGTACGACTCCTGGGTCGACTTCGGCTCCCGGCTCACCGGCGACGGCATCTACCTGCACTCCGCGGACTGGAATGTCTCCCTGCACGGCGTGCGCAACGACTCGCACGGCTGCATCAACCTCGACCCCGACGACGCCAAGTGGACCTTCGACAACCTCGCCCCCGGCGACATCGTCATCATGAAGGGCACCTCCCAGAAGGTCGGCCTCACCCGCGGCTACGGCGACTGGAACCTCAGCTGGGATCAATGGCTTGCCGGCTCCGCTCTCCACTGATGATCGGACTCAGCGAAACGCTGCCGGCGTTCTCGGTCGCTTGCCTACCTACTTCGTAGGCGGCGCTCCCTGCGGCCTTGGCAGCGTTCCGCTGAGCCTCGATCATCCGCAGTGAGGACCACGGGACCACGGGACCACGGGACCACGGGACCACGGGACCACGGGACCACGGGACCACGGGACCACGGGACCACGGGACCACGGGACCACGGGACCACGGGAGTA
>JBAUUM010000028.1:0-8462 GCA_049582705.1 Actinocatenispora sp. | reverse complement strand
GTTCTGTGCAGCGGCGCGCCGAACCGATCGGCGTGTTGCTGCACGGTTCGGTGGGCCACCCGGTTCTGTGCAGCGGCGCGCCGAAGCGATCGGCGTGTCGCTGCACAGAAGGTTCGGGCACCGACCCCCGGACATGACGCGGCGGCCGTGCTGGGCACGGCCGCCGCATCCGCTGGGGCGGAGGGTGGATCAGGAGGCGTTCAGGGCCGTGTCGTCGATCAGGAACGACGTGGCGGCCGAGGAGTCCTCAGTACCGGTGAAGCTGATGTTCACCGAGGTGCCGGCGGCGCCGGACACGGTGAACGAGTGCTGCGTGTAGCCACCCGCGTTGGCGTTCGAGTACGTCGCCAGGGTGGTCGAGCCGGCCTTCACGGTCAGCTTGTCGTACGCGGTGGAGCCCGACTCCTGGGTGTCCACCAGCAGGTAGAACGAGAACGTCACCGAGCTGCAGTCGGCCGGTACGGACACCGACTGGCTGAGCGTGTCGGTGTGTGCGCTGCCGTACCCGTCGAGCCAGGCGTAGTGGCTGCCGGAGTGGGCGGTGCCGCCGTCGGCGGTCGCCGCGACCACACCGTTGGAGGCGCTCCACGGCGTGGTCCCGCTCTCGAAGCCGGGGTTGCCGAGCAGCTGGCCGGCCGTGCAGGTGCCGCCACCGCCGCCACCGGACTTGAAGGCCGCGGTGCCGTTCGGCGTGCCCAGCCCGGTCGGGCCGTCCCAGCCGGCGCCGGCCTTGCACATCGGCGCGCCGCAGCTGCCGTTGTTGCCCGAGGTCACGTCGAACAGGTTCGAGGCGTGCGAGTACGGGTAGGCCGCCGGGTAGTCGCTCGCACCCGGGGTGCCGGCCAGCGCGTACACCGAGGCGATGATCGGCGCCGAGGCGCTGGTCCCGCCGTACACGGCCCAACCGCTGCCGCCGTAGGTCTGGTAGACCGCGACACCGGTGTTCGGGTCGGCGACGGCGGACACGTCCGCCTCGGCCCGCTTCGAGCAGCCGGTGGTGACGTTCTGCCAGGTGGCCTTGGCGTCGTACGCCGAGCAGCCCGAGCCCGCGCCGCTCCACGCCGACTCGGTCCAGCCGCGCGAGTTGCTAGAGTGCGACAGCGAGGTGCCGCCGACCGCGGTCACGTACTTCGAGGTGGCCGGGTACTCGGCTCCGTTGCCGTTGTCACCGGAGCTGACCGTGATCGCCACACCGGGGTGGTTGAGGTACTGCGAGTCGATCGAGGTCTGGTCGGAGACCTCGTCGCCGCCCCAGCTGTTGGACACGTACTTCGCGCCCATCGACACCGCGGTGTTGATCGAGGTGAACAGCGGCGTGTCGTTGGCCGAGTCGGCCTCGACGAGCAGGATGTGGCACGACGGGCAGGTCGCCGAGACCATGTCCAGGTCGAGCGAGATCTCGCCGGCCCAACCGGAGTCCGCTGAGGGGAGCGGGCTGGTCTGGCCGTTCTGGTTGACCTTCTTGAAGCAGCCGTTGGCGGTGGTGCAGGCCGACAGGCCGTACGTGGAGCGGTACTGCGCCAGGTCGCTCTCCGCGCTGGGGTCGTCGTACGCGTCGACGATGGCCACGGTGGCGCCGCTGCCGCCGGTGGGCAGCTTGTACGCCGACTTCAGGTCCGACGGGCCGTAGCCGGACGGCACGTTCGGGTGGATCCCGGTCCGCCGCAGCGCCATGCAGGCCATCTCGTGCGGCTTGCTGGGCTGGCTGCAGAGCCGTTCCACGGACGGGCTGGCCGCCGTGGACCCCGGGCTCTGTGCCGCCGCGGGGTTGGACAGACCGAGCGCGGCCAGCGCCGCCGCACCGAACATGGCGGCGACGGTGACCAGCGCCCGGGATCTGCCTTGGGTTGTACCCATGGTTCCTCCATGCTGGGGGGTTATGGCCGCGTCGAGGGAGACGCGACCGTAAAGCGGCACATCCCCCTCGAACCGCGCAGCCCGCACAACCCGCGCTGATGCGGCCGAGAGGGGTATTAAGGTGCCGTTAAGGATCTACACCCAAAGAGTTGCCCAGCGGTAGTCGGCTGGCCTGGCGGTTCGACGCCATGGCAGGGTTCAGCCGCCCCGACCGCCCTGCCGGGAGCGTGGCCGGGCCGATCGGGGGCCCGGCAGCGGCTGGCGTCCGCCGCCGGGCAGCGCCTCAGTCGTGCCGGTAGTAGCGCGCCGGATCCGTCGGCACGATCAACGGGTACTCGCCCTCCGGCCCCGCATACCGCCGGTCGTTGCGGTACGGCCACGGCCACGGCGTGCAGCCGTGCATGCCCAGGGTCTGCTGCTGCATGGTGGGCGCCGGCCGACCCTTGCCGGGGCACAGCTCGTGGCCGTGACCGAGCCGGTGGCCGACCTCGTGGCTGATCGCGTACTCGCGGTACTGGGTGAGGCTCCGGTAGTACGGGACCCCGTGCACCCATCGGGACACGTTGATGACCACGTCGTCGCCGTTGCGGCAGGACGTGTACCGATCGAACACCGCGCCGCACAGCTGATCGCGGGTGACCGGGGTGCTCAGGTAGACCGTGAAGTCGTGCGGCGCGCCCGGGCCGACCCGCTGCAGCCGCCAGTCCCCGCCCGCGGTCCAGCCGCGCGGATCGCCCAGGATCGACACCACGTCCCGGGCGAACCCGGCCGGCGGCAGGTTGCTGATGCCGTGCTCGACGGCCACCTGGAAGCGCATCAGGGTCCCGGACCGGCCCATCACCCGGCCGGTGCCGGCGGCGATCCGGAACTGGCCGTTGCCCTGCGACGGGTAGCTGACCGGCGACGGGCTCGGCGACGGCGAGGCGGAGTGCCGCGGGTTCGGTGCCGGTGGCGTGTGCGGCGCCGTGCCGCCAGCCCCGGTGCGGTTCGCGGACGCCGGCCGGGGCTCCGTCTCGCAACCGGACACCGAGCCGGCCAGCAGGACGCCGACGACGAGCAGGACGGCGGGCGCCGTCAGTGCCCGGATCTTCGCTCCGACGCGGATCTGAGGCATCGTCCCCTGCTCCCCTTCCGCGTCCCGGCGGTCCGAGCGGCGCTCGCCGCGCGGCGGTCGTCCGCAGACATTTTCCCCGATTGTCCGCTCCGGCACGCCGACGACGGCCCTACTCGCCGAAAGCCGCGTGCACCCCGTGCCGGCCCGGCCACGACCGGTCGATGTTCCGACGGGTCAGAGTACCCACCGGCCCGCCGCGCCGCCGCCGGTCCGCCGGTCCGCCGGACAGACGCAGCGGGCGCGGGTCAGGACTGGCCGACCGCCGGGCGGCGGGACGCGTCCGGCGGTGGCAGGGTGACCCGGATCCGGCACCCGGGTGCGTCACCGACCACACCGATCGTGCCGCCGTGCAGATCGACCGCCCACCGCGCGATGGCCAGCCCCAGCCCGGTGCCGCCGTCCGAGTCCGCCTGCGGCACACCGCGGATGAACCGTTCGAACACGCGGTCCCGTTCCTCCGGGCGGATCCCCGGTCCCTCGTCCACGACCTCCAACGCGATCCCGGTACCGGTGTCGGTGGCCAGCAGGCTGACCCGGCCGTCCGGCGGGCTGTGCCGACGTGCGTTCTCCACCAGGTTGGCCAGTACCTGGTGCAGTCGCTGCGGATCGGCGTACATGTGCAGGTCCGGCGGGTCGACCGCGACGTCGACGTCGGTCGGCTCGCCGGCCACCAGGCTCTGCGCCACCACGTCCGCCAGGAACGGCGCCACCTCCACCAGTTCGCGGCGCAGCGGCAGTACCCCGGCGTCCAGCCGCGACATGTCCAGCAGCTCGGAGACCAGGCGCCCCAACCGTTCCGTCTGGGCGAGGGCCGAACGCAGGTGGGACGGGTCGGTCACACCGTCCACCACGTTCTCCAGTACCGCCTGCAGGGCGGAGATCGGGGTACGCAACTCGTGCGAGACGTTGGCGATCAGTTCCCGTCGCTGCCGGTCGGCCACCGCCAGGTCCTCGGCCATCTTGTTGAACGCGCGCCCCAGCTCGCCGACCTCGTCGCGGGAGGTGTCCCGGACCCGTTGCGCGTAGTCGCCCCGGGCCATCGCGCCCGCCGCGGCGGTCATGTCGCGCAGCGGCGAGGTCATGCCGTGCGCCAGCAGCTGGGTCACGATCAACGCCACCGCGATCGCGATCAGTACGGTGGCCGGCCGGCTCCAGCCGATGCCCCGCCAGAACACCACCGCCGCGGCGCAGATCGACGCGGCGACCAGGACGCCGATCTTCAGCTTGAAGGAACCGATCCGGTCCAGCGGGCGGATCACCGGGTCACCGGGCCGGGATCGCCGGCCACCACGTCCAGCGCGTAGCCCACGCCGTGCACCGTACGGATCAGGCCCGGCCCGAGCTTGCGCCGCAACGCCTTGACGTGACTGTCCACGGTGCGGGTGGCGGATCCCGCCGTCCAGCCCCACACCTCGGCCAGCAACTGCTCGCGGCTGAGTACCGCGCGCGGCCGGTCGGCCAGCCGGACCAGCAGGTCGAACTCGGTGGGGGTGAGGTGGATGAGCGTGCTGGCCCGGCTGACCCGCCGTTCCGTACGGTTGATCTCCAGGTCGCCCAGCGACCAGACGTCGTCGGCGTCCGCGGCCGCCTGGCTTGCCCGTTCCACCCGACGCAGCAGGGCCTGCACCCGGGCGGAGAGCACCCGCATGCTGAACGGTTTGGTCAGGTAGTCGTCGGCGCCCACCGCCAGACCCACCAGGTGATCGGTCTCGGAGTCCCGCGCGGTCAGCATCAGTACCGGGACCGGACGGTCGGCCTGGATGCGCCGACACACCTCCAGACCGTCGAAACCGGGCAGCATGATGTCCAGTACCACCAGGTCCGGCGGGTTGTGCCGGGCGAGCGTGACCGCGGTCGGTCCGTCGCCGGCCACCTCGACGCGGTACCCCTCCGCTCGCAGCCGTGCGGCGATCGACGCGGCGATGACCGGCTCGTCCTCCACCACCAGGAGCTGACGCTGGCTCATGACCGGCAATCTATGCGCCCGAGGTGGAGACGGTCGGGTGTCCCCCGTGAAGATGTTGTGCACGACCCAGCCCGCGCTGACTCCCGCCAGCGCGGGCTGCGCCGTTCACGAAGACCGGCGGCCCCGATCGGCGGCACCGACCCTCGGCGCTTCTCCGTGACCGGCCGCCGGGGCACCGCCCCGGCGCGGCCTACGGTCGGCCGATGCCGTACACCGGCATCATGTCGATCGAGGACACCTTGACCACCTCGCCGAACGTCGGCGCGTGGATCACCCGGCCGCCACCGATGTAGACGGCCACATGCCCCAGATCCTCGTAGAACACCAGGTCACCGGGCTGTGCCTGGGACCGGGTCACGTGCGGGATCTGGTTGTACTGCGCGGACGCCAGGTGCGGCAGGTTCACCCCGACCTGACGCCAGGCCGCCAGCGTGAGCCCGGAGCAGTCGTACGAGTCGGGGCCGTCGGCGGCCCACACGTACGGCTTGCCCAGCTGTGCGTAGGCGAACCGGACCACGGTGCCGGCGCGGCCGGACACCGGTGGGGGCGGACCCGCCGAGCCGGCGGCGTCGGCGGTCTCCTGTTCCCGGCCGTACGCCTTCTTGCGCAACACCTTCAGGTGCGCGATGTCGTCGGAGATGCTCGACTTCTTGCCCGCGAGGTCCTTCTGCTGCCGGGCCTGTGCGGCGCTCGCGTCGGCCAGCTCGCCGCGCCGGGCGTTGAGCTTCTTTCCGGCGGCGACCAGTCGCTTCAGCTGGGCGGAACGGTGGGCGCCGATGCGGTCGAGGGTGGCGATGCCGTTGACCATGTTGCCGCCCGCGCCGTCGAGCAGGCTGTTCCAGGCGCTCGCGGTGCCGCCCCGGTACGCCTCCGCGGCCAGCTCGCCGACCTGTTTGCGGCCGGTGGCCACGTCGTCGGTGAGGGTGCGGATCTTCGCGTTCAGCGACTTGATCTTCGCCTGGGTGTCCTTGCGTTCCTCGGTCACCTTGTTGTAGGCCTCGACCAGCTTGTCGAACTTCGTCGACTGCTGCTTGATCTGTTTGGTGAGGTCGGACGAGGACGGTGCGGCGTGCGACACGGCTCCGGGCACGAGGGCAGCGGCGAGAGCCGCGGCGGCCAGGACGGCGAGGAAGCCGACGGCGCGTAGCGGCAGCCGTAATCGGAGTGCTGTGGCCACGAGGGTTTGACCCCTTCTTCCGAAGACCGCCTACCGGGTTAGCTGACGGGTTCGGGCGGGAAGAAGTTTCGCCCTACCGCGGTGTGCACCACGGATTCACCCCGGGAACGCGTGGGTCCCCGGCTCGCCTTACGGCGACTCGACGGCGTCGCCCGGAGCTGCCCGATGGGGCGGCGGGGGGCCGGGTGACTCCGTCACGGTAGCGTTTTTCCTGCTCACGTCAACGGTTGCGCTCGTACTGGGGTGACTAGACACACACGCCCGTAACTTCGTGTCCGGTGGTGATTGCGCTGCGCTCTGCCGTTGCTGCCGGGCCACCCGAACTGTGCCGCCCGCCGCCCGCCACCGGCCGCCGTAGTGCCCGTGCCCTCGTGTCCCCGGGCGCTCAGCTGCCGAAGCGGCGGTGCCGGGAGGCGTACGAACGCAGCGCCCGCAGGAAGTCCACCTGCCGGAAACCCGGCCAGTACACGTCGCAGAAGTACAGCTCCGAGTACGCCGACTGCCACAGCAGGAAACCGGACAGCCGTTGCTCGCCGCTGGTACGGATCACCAGGTCCGGATCCGGCTGACCGGCGGTGTACAGGTGGGCCGCGATGTGCTCGGCGGTGAGCGTGCCGGCCAGCTGGGTCAGGGTCGTGCCGTGTCGCGCCTCATGACCCAGCAGGGACCGGAACGCGTCCACGAGTTCCTCCCGACCGCCGTACCCGATCGCGAGCGTGAGACAGGAGTCGGTGTCCGCGGCCCCGGTGGTCTCCTGCGCGGCGGTCAGGGCGTCCGCGGTCGAGCGGGGCAGCAGGTCGAGTCGGCCCGCGACGCGCAGCCGCCACCGGTTGGCGGGGCTCGCGTGGCGGGTGCGTACCGACCGCTCGATCAGCTCGACGAGTACCCGCACCTCCTCCGCGTCGCGTCGGCTGAGGTTGTCGGCGGAGGCGGCGAACACCGTGACGTGCCGGATCCCGAGGTCCGCGCACCAGTCGAGGACCTCGTCCACATGCTCGGCGCCGTACCGGTGGCCGACGCTCGCGTTCGCGAAGCCGTGCGCCCGGGCCCAGCGACGGTTGCCGTCCATGATCAGCGCGACGTGCTGCGGCAGCGCCGCTCCGGCCAGCCCGGTCCGGAGCCGGCGGGCGTACAGCGCGTACGCCGCGCCGCGGAGGTTCAGCGACATGCCTCCGAGTCAACCAACCCGATGTGTACGAACCGTGCACCCGCAGTGCCGGTCGGGTGGAGGTACCGGTCGGGTCCGGTCGCGGCCGTGGCCGCCCCGGTCGCGACGGCGAGCGCCATCCGCTCCGGAACCGGTACCGCCGCCCGGGTCCGGGACCGTACTGCCACCCGGTCCGGGAACGGTACTGCCCGTGACCCGACGGGTCACGGGCAGCGGTGCTCCGGGGCTCCCCGCCGGATCAGCGGCCGAACGGGTTGACGGTCGGGTCGTCCTCGGCGATGCCGTCGCGGTAGGTGACCGTGTCAATGGTGCCGTCGTGGTCGGAGTCGCTGCCGAGCACGTCGGCGCGGCCGTCCTCGTCGCGGTCGACCGCGACCTGGTCGGCGTGCCCGTCGCTGTCGGTGTCCGCCGCGTACGTGTCCGCGACCCCGTCGTAGTCCTGGTCGGCGACCACATGGTCCACGTGACCGTCCCCGTCGGCGTCGGTGGCCACCAGGTCCACCCGTCCGTCGCCGTTGCGGTCCTCGTACACGGCGTCGGCGGTACCGTCGCCGTCCGAGTCCACCACCACGCTGTCGAGCCGACCGTCGCCGTCGGTGTCGTAGTACGCCCGGTCGGCGACGCCGTCGCCGTCCTCGTCCACCGCGACGGTGTCGGCGATCCCGTCCCCGTCCGTGTCGGCGACCATGGTGCTGCTGCCGTCGGTGTGGTGCTCGATGATCACCGTGTCGGTGACGCCGTCGGCGTCGACGTCGTAGTCGGCACTGGTGTCGGTGTCGAAGTCGCTCATGGCCGGTCTCCTCAGGTGGTGGTCCGCCCAGTGGGCGGGGGACCGCTCCTCGTTGTTCCGCCACGATAAGCTCCGGCCGAGCCGCAGCCCATCGCCGATTCGTGCCAGTGTGGTCGCCGGTCGGCCGGCCGTCGGACGGGCCGTTGTGGCGGTGCGCCGGGAGCCGCCCGCCCGGACGCTCCGGCGGGTGCGCGGGCCGGCGGGTTCCGCGTGCGGATCGATGCCCGGACGCGCCTCGACGTCGATCGGGTGCGGGTACCGGGGGGTGCCGGGCCCGGGCGCCCGGCCCGCGGGCCGTGCGCCGGACGTCAGCCGGCGCAGGACGCGGAGGTCAGCCGGCGGAGGACGCGGAGTCGACCAGCTGCTCGGCGGCCGACGGCAGGTCCGGGT
>JBAUUM010000027.1:0-1886 GCA_049582705.1 Actinocatenispora sp. | reverse complement strand
GGCACCGCGGCGCTCAAGGCCGGCTACCGCACGCTCGCCTCGGTACTCGCGACGCTGCCCGGCCACGAGAAGATGGTCGCCTCGGTACTGGACGGCTTCCTCGACGGCCTGCCCACCACCGACGCCTGCCGTACCGCGCAGGTCACCGACTGGCTGCGGCAGCGGCGGCCGAGCCACGACGTACTGGACCGCTCCGCCGCCGTCGTCACCCGGACCGCGCCCGCGGCGCTGGTCGGCTGCGGCGACGACTACATGGGCAGCAAGGACTGGAAGCCCGCGCTGGCGCGCTACCGGCAACTGCTCGACCAGTACCCGCACGACCTGTTGGCCGCGCGGGCGCGGAAGGGCGCGGAGCGGGCCACGCTCGCCCTCGAACTCGCGAACGTGCGCCGACTGCTGGCCGGACCCACGTCGCTGCAACCCGAGTACTGCTCGCACCCGGCGAAGTACAGCGGGGCCGAGCCGTACGGCAAGGGCACCAACCGGGTCATGTTCTACGGCAACGACAAGTACGCGAAGAAGCTGCCCGGCTCGTGGCGGACCGGCGACGTCACCCACGCGGTACTGGTCGTGTGCGCGGACACGGAGAAGCAGGGCGCGTCGGTGCAGACCTGCCCGTACGAGAACAAGTCGTTCCCCGAGTTCCCGAGGCAGGTGACGTTCCACAAGATCGCGATCCCGGTCAAGGCGTACGAGCTGCGGACCGGGAAGCTCGTCGCGCACCGTACGGTGCAGATCCGCGGCGCGAGCTGTCCCCGGATCCTGCACTACACCACGTACGTCAGCGATCTGGGGCCGCCGGGAGACGTGGACGTCAAGCCGTCCCACGCCGACATTCTGGCCGCGTTCCGTTCGCTGATCACCCGGTGACCCCGCCCGTCGTCCGGGTGGGAGTGGCGCGGGCCGGGTCACGCGGTCCGGGGCGTCGGGGCGTCGGGGCGTCGGGGTCAGAAGCTAAAGGTGCGGATCGCCGCGCCACCGTTCGCGGCCGTCGCGGCGAAGAACTCGACCAGCTGCTCGTAGAAGTGGCTCAGGTAGTCGAGACTGTGGTCGTTCCAGACCCGGGGATAGACGTCCTGCTCGGTCATCGCCGCCGCGTCGTAGTGGGCGGCGAGCGCTGCGAACGGAGCCGCGCCCAGCTCCCGGGCGGCCTTGGCGACAAGCTCGCGGTCCCAGCCGAGGAGCGTGCAGTCCTCGTCGATGAGGTCGCCGTCCTCGTACAGCTCGACGTCGACCTCGGCCGCGTCCAGCAGGAACTGGATGCCGGCCCACGCCTTGTCCAGGTCGACGTACGGCAGGTCCTCGTCGGACAGCTTTCCGCTCGCCCACTCCGGGTCCGCGATCGCCCGGTCCAGTTCCTCCGTGGTGACCCGGGTGAACGACAGGACCATGCTCATGGCTGCACCACTCCCACGTCGGTCGACCAGGCCGACAGCGTGCCACCCCCACGCCACCCACCCGGCGCTCCACGCGCGGCCCGCGGTCGGGCAGGGCCAGCCGGAGCCCGCACCGGCTCGCTCCCCGCGCGGCGCCGGTCGCGTTGCGTCCCACGCGGTACAAAACGGGAAAATGCCTATCTGGGGCGGGGCGGTTTATGCATTTGCCCGCTTTCTACGTTTCGTCAGAGCGGACATTACGTAGAAAACGGGAAAATGCGCTCCGGGCGCTCCGGGCGCTCCGGGCGCTCCGGGCAGTGCGGGCAGTGCGGGCAGTGCGGGCAGTGCGGGCAGTGCGGATGCCGGGGTGCGGTGGCGGGTGGGTGAGCGGGGGTCGTGGTGGAGTCAGGCGGGGGAGACGGGGCCGGAGCCGGCGCCCGAGGTGGTGATCAGGTCCGCGACCTCGGTGAGTTCGGCCGGGGTGAGTCGCAGGGTGCCGGCGGGCAGCCA
>JBAUUM010000026.1:0-2821 GCA_049582705.1 Actinocatenispora sp. | reverse complement strand
GGTCCGGTGTGTACGGCCGGCCGGCGGAAGCCACCGGGTACGACCGGCCGCCGGCGACGGACCCGCGGGCCGAGCCGCCCCGGGACCCCTGGTCGCCGAACGACGGGCGACCGACCCAGCCCGGCGTGTACGGGCAGCCCACGCGGCACGGCGCACACACCGAGCCAGCCCAGTCCGACGGGTACGGCCAGCCCGCCCGACACAACGCAGACACCCAGCCAGGTGTGTACGGCCAACCCGCCCGACACAGCGCGGACACCCGGCCGGGGGTGTACGGCCAGTCCGCCCAGGTCGGCGCGCACACCCCGCCCGGCGCGCACGCGCCGTCCGGCGTGTATGGCCGGCACGGCGCACAGACCGAGCCCGCGCAGACCGAGCCCGCGCAGCCCGTCGTGTACGGGCAACCCGCCCAGCCCGGGGCGCCGACCTCACCTGCGGGACCGGGCACGTACGGCCAGCCCTCCCGGCACGGAGCGCACACGGAATCCGCCCAACCGGCCGGTTACGGCCAGCCCGCGCGGCACGGCGCGGACTCCGGGCCAGGGGTGTACGGCCAGCCCGCGCGGCACGGCGCGTACGCCGAACCGGCCCGTCCCGCCGGGTACGGACGGCCCGCGGCGGACGACCGGACCGGCGGCAACGGAGGTTGGGTTCCGCAGGGCCAGCCCGGCGACGCCTGGCGACCCGGTCAGCCCAGTCAGCCCAGTCAGCCCAGTCAGCCCGGTCAGCCCGGTCAGCCCGGTCAGCAGTGGCAGAGCCCCGGCACCGCCCCGTCCGGTGTCCCGCGGACCGACCCGCGCTCCGACCCACCGTCGGGACGGCACTCCGCGTCCGGCGGGCACCGGGAGCCACCGCCGCCGGCTCCGTCGGACACCGACCGTCCCCTGTGGCCGCAGGCGGATCAGGACGCCACCACCGGGTGGATCGCCGTCCCGCCGCACGGCCCGCGCAACCGCTGAGCCGCGCCCGGGTCACGGACGCCGGGCGCGCCCTACGCTCCCGGGCCGTACACCCGGGCGGCCGCGGACGCCGCGGCGGCGAGGTCGGCACGTACCTCCGGCGGTGCCAGAACCTCCACGTCGGCCCCGAAGCCGAGCAGTCCCCTGGCCGCGCCGACCGCCCGGTACCGGAGGTTGACCGGCACCCACCCGTCGGCATCCCGACCACCAGGACCCGCGCCGCCGAGATCCGGGCCGCCCAAATCCCGGCCGCCCAAATCCGGGCCGCCCAAATCCGCGCCGCCCGGATCCGCGCCGCTGGAGTCCGGGCGGCTGGAGTCCGGGCCGCCGGGGTCCGGGCCGGCCGTCAGCTCGTCCGGATCGTCGGTCAGGTACGCGGCGTGGATCCGGCAGAACAGGGGCAGCACGCTCCGCCGGACCCGCGCCTCGACCAGAAGGGTCGCCGGCGGGCCTTCGACCTCACGCCGCAGCGCCGCCCACACCTCGGCGAGTTCCAGGCCGGGACGGTGCCGGACCGGCGCGTCGGTGACCCGCGCGCCCAGGATCCGCGACGCCCGGAACAGCCGCGGCCGAGCGTCGTGGTCGGCGACCAGGTACCAGACGCCGGCCTTGTCCACCAGGCCGTACGGGTCCACCAGGTACTCCCGGGCGTCCCGCTGGCCGCTGTGCCGGTACCGGAGGAGGACCCGGCGGTCGGCGAACACCGCGTTCTGCAGGACGCCGATGTCCGGCGACGGCTTCGGGGCCCGCCGCCAGCCCGCCGGGTCCACGAGTACCCGCTCGCTGGTCTGGGTCGCGGCCGGGCGGTGCGGCTCGGGCAGCGCGGCCATCACCTTGCGCAGCGCGGAGCCGAGCGCGTGGTCGAGGCCGAGGTCGGCGTGTGCGCCCTGGGCGGTCAGGACGAACAGCGCCCGCACCTCGTCCCGGGTCAGTCCGGTCACGTCGGTGCGGTAGCCGGGCATCAGTGCGATCCCGCCGTTGCGGCCGCGCTCGGCGTACACCGGCACGCCGGCCGCCGACAGGGCTTCGACGTCCCGGTAGATGGTGCGGACCGAGACCTCCAGGCGTCCGGCCAGCGCGGCAGCCGGCACCCGCCCCCGCGCCTGCAGCAGCAGGAGGATGGCCAGAAGGCGGTCGGACTTCACGGTTGCACCGGACGCTTCCACCAGGACTCAGGAAAAGTTGACGGCATCTGTCAACTTACGGGTCGGACACTGGAGCGTGCCGTCGGCGCCTCGGCGGCATCCGTCACACCGGCAACGCCGACACAGGGAGACAGAATGCTGGCCACGCCCGATCCCCGCGAGCTGTACGCGCGCGCCCTCAGCCAGACGCAGGCGATCATCGCCGCCGTGCGACCGGACCAGCTCGACGCCGCCACCCCGTGCGACGAGTACGACGTGCGTGGGCTGCTGAGCCACATGGTCGGCGGTGCCCACCGCGCGGCGTACGTGGGTGAGGGCGGCAACGCCCTGGAGATCGACCTCCGGCAGGACGGCGTCGGTGACGGCGACTGGGCGGCGGCGTTCGAGAAGGCGAGCATCCGGGCGCGGGAGGCGTGGGCGGACGACGCCAAGCTGGGCAACCTGGTGACCGTACCGTGGGGCACCGTCCCGGGTCGGGCGGCGATCTCCGGGTACGTCCTCGAGACGCTGACCCACGGCTGGGACCTCGGCACCGCCACGGGGCAGCCCACCGAACTCGACCAGGAACTCGGCGGCATCGTGCTGTCGATGGCGCAGCGCTTCCTGCCGGAGCAGCCGCGCGGTGGCGAGGTGCCGTTCGGCCCGGTGGTGCCGACGGCGCCGGACGCCGGAGTCTACGCGCAGTTGGCCGCCTGGACGGGCCGCGCCCAGCCGTAG
>JBAUUM010000025.1:0-5497 GCA_049582705.1 Actinocatenispora sp. | reverse complement strand
GCCCTCGGGGAGCATCACCCGGTACGCGCCGCGCCTACCCACGTCGTCCGCGGCCCTGTTCGGTCGGTGCCCGCTGACCGTCGTGGACGCCGGGTCGGTCTCCCGATCGACCGGGGCGCCGCGGGCGGCTCAGGTCACGGCGGTGGACCGGACCGTCGGGCGGGTACTGCGGGCGCGCCCGTCCCACACCACGGTGCTGGTGGTCGGTGTGTCGGACACCGGCAGACCGGCCCGGCTGCACGTCGCGATCGCGGACGGCCCGCGGTTCCGGGGCGGCTGGCTCAGCTCCGGTACGACCGGCCGCACCGGGTACGTGCAACTCAGCGACGTCGCACCGACGGTCGCCGGGGCTCTCGGTCTGCCGCAACCGGCATCCTTCGCCGGCCAGCCGTGGCGGCACGCGGACCGGCGCGCCGGCGCACTGCCGACCGACCTGCGGCAGCTCGTACAGGCCGACGAGGTGTCGGTGGCCACCGCGCACAACTCGGGGCGGTTCGTCGCGGTACTGGTCTCCGTCCAGCTGGCGCTCTATCTGCTGGCGGCCCTGGTGCTGTGGCGGCTCGGCGTCGCGGAGCGCACCGGTGGTCCAGGACGCTCGTGGTCGCGACGGGTCCTGGAGACCGCGGCGACCGCCGCGGCGATGGTGGTGCCGGCGATGCTGCTGGCGGACCTGCTGCCCTGGTGGCGGTCCTGGCGCCCGGGTCTGACGCTGGTCGTGGTGGTCGCGGCCTGGGTGCTCGGGTTGACCGCGCTGGTCCGGCTGGGTCCGTGGCGGCGGGTACGGCTCGGCCGGGTCGCGGCCGTCGCGGCGGTCGTGGTCGCGGTCATCGGGGTCGACGGACTCACCGGCGCGCACCTGGAGGTGGACAACGTCGTCGGCTACACGATGGTCACCGGTGAGCGGTACACCGGGCTCGGCATGATCGGTCTGGGGGCGTTCACCGCGGCGACCCTGGTGTTGGCCGGGTGCGCGGCGACCCGGCTGCACCGTCGGCACCGGCCGTGGGTGGTGGCCCTCGTCGGCGCGATCGGGGTCATCATCGTGGGCAGCCCGTACCTGGGTTCGGATCCGGGCGCCGCGGTGGCCGTCACCGCGGGCGTGGCGGTGGCCGCTGCCCTGGCCACCGGCGGATGGCTGACGCTCACCCGCTTGGGCTGGGCGATCGTGACGGGCGTGCTGGTGGCCGGCGGGTTCGCCCTGCTCGACCTGACCCGTGACCCGCAGCACCGGGGGCATCTGGGGCGCTTCCTGAGCAACCTGTTCGGCGGCACGGCCCGACCGGCGTTGGGTCGGGTGGCGGAGGCGAACATGGCCGCCACGGCGACCAGCCTGTTGAGCGTGCTGGTGATCGCCGCCGGACTGTTCTGGGGCTTCGTGCTGCTGCCCGGCACCGGTGGGTTGCGCCGGGTGTACGGACTGTTCCCGGCGCTGCGCGGCGCGCTGGTCGGTACCGCGGTCGCGGGTGTGCTGGCCGGACTGTTCGACGGGGCGGGCCTGATCGTGGCCGGCGCCGCCGCGTCGGTGGGTGTTCCGTTCGCGATCCTGTGCTGTGTGGAGGTCAGGGCGTACCGGGGCGGGAACGCGGCAGAGCCCGCGAACGGTACGGGCGGGCCCTGACGGTGCGTAATCCGGGCGGGCGGTGCGATCGGGGATCGGGGACGACACGGTCATCGCGTCGGGTACCGGATGGCAACGTGCCACACTCCGGACCGGCTGTTACTCTGAAATCCCGTGGATCGCGTGGCACTTCATCTCGGACGGACCGGCATCAGGTCCGGCCGGCGGCCCGACCACCTGCGGCAACATTCTGCGGCCGCTGATCTCACTGCATCCTCTGCACTCACCACGGGAGTCGGTTTTGGCCGCTTCGGCACGAACGACTAAACACATCTTCGTCACGGGGGGCGTCGCCTCGTCGTTGGGCAAGGGCCTGACCGCCTCGAGCCTCGGTAACCTGCTGACCGCGCGCGGGCTGCGGGTGGTGATGCAGAAGCTCGACCCGTACCTGAACGTGGACCCCGGCACCATGAATCCGTTCCAGCACGGCGAGGTCTTCGTGACCGAGGACGGCGCGGAGACCGACCTGGACGTCGGGCACTACGAACGGTTCCTCGACGCGCCGCTGGGTCAGCCCGCGAACGTGACCACCGGCCAGGTGTACTCCACGGTGATCGCCAAGGAACGCCGCGGCGAGTACCTGGGCGACACCGTGCAGGTGATCCCGCACATCACCAACGAGATCAAGGAACGGATCCGGGCGATGGCCGGCCCCGATTCGCTCGGGCAGCGCCCCGACGTGGTGATCACCGAGGTCGGCGGCACGGTCGGTGACATCGAGTCGCTGCCGTTCCTGGAGGCGATCCGCCAGCTGCGCCACGATATCGGCCGGGACAACTGCTTCTACCTGCACGTGTCGCTGGTTCCGTTCCTGGCGCCGTCGGGTGAGCTGAAGACGAAGCCGACCCAGCACTCGGTGGCGGCGCTGCGCAACATCGGTATCCAGCCGGATGCGATCGTGTGCCGCTCCGACCGGGAGATCCCGGAGGGCGTGAAGGCCAAGATCGGCCTGTACTGCGACGTGGACAACGAGGCCGTGATCGGCACGCCGGACGCGCCGAGCATCTACGACATTCCGAAGGTCCTGCACCGCGAGGGGCTGGACGCCTACGTGGTGCGCCGGATGGATCTGCCGTTCCGGGACGTGGACTGGACCCGGTGGGACGACCTGCTGCACCGGGTGCACCGGCCGCGTCGGACGGTGACGGTGGCGCTGGTCGGCAAGTACATCGACCTGCCGGACGCCTACCTGTCGGTCACCGAGGCGCTGCGCGCGGGTGGCTTCGCGCACCGTGCGCGGGTCGAGATCCGCTGGGTACGCAGCGACGACTGCGCCACCGAGTCCGGCGCGTCGGCGGCGCTGCGCGGCGTGGACGGCGTACTGATCCCGGGCGGGTTCGGGGTGCGCGGCATCGAGGGCAAGATCGGCGCGGTGCGCTACGCGCGACAGAACCGGATCCCGGTCCTGGGCCTGTGCCTCGGCCTGCAGTGCATGGTGATCGAGGCGCTGCGGCACGTGGCCGGGCTGGCCGGCGCCGACTCGGCCGAGTTCGACGAGTCCGCGGCGCATCCCGTCATCGCGACCATGGCCGAGCAGCGCGACGTGGTCGCCGGTGAGCGGGACATGGGCGGCACGATGCGGCTCGGCGCGTACCCGGCGAAGCTGGTGGCCGGTTCGGTGGTCGCCAAGGCGTACGGCGTCACGGAGATCAGCGAGCGGCACCGGCACCGCTACGAGGTCAACAACGCCTACCGGGACAAGCTGGCCGAGGCCGGGGTGCAGGTTTCCGGCACGTCACCGGACGGGCGGCTGGTGGAGTTCGTCGAGATGCGTCCCGAGGACCACCCGTTCTTCGTCGCGACCCAGGCGCACCCGGAGTTCAAGTCCCGGCCGACGCGGGCGCATCCGCTGTTCCGGGCCTTCGTCGCGGCCGCTGTGGACTACGCGGAGGCGGAGCGGCTTCCGGTGGAGCTGCCCGAGGACGACGAGGACCCGGTCGAGCTGTCCGAGCGGACCCGTCCGGCCGTCTCGGGGGTGGCCAAGTGACCGCCACCGGGTACGAGGTGCTCGGCAGCACCGAACGCTTCTCCAACAAGGTCTTCCGGCTGGTGTCCGACGAGGTGCGGATGCCCGAGGGGGACAGCGCGGCCCGCGACTACCTGAAGCACGTCGGGTCGGTTGCCGCGGTCGCGATGGACTTTCCGCCGGAGCTGCCCGCGGGTCGGGTGTTGCTGATCCGTCAGTACCGGCACGCGGTGCGCGGCGAGATGTGGGAATTGCCGGCCGGTCTCACGGACGAGGCGGGCGAACGGCCGGTGGACAGCGCCCGTCGCGAGCTGGCGGAGGAGACGGACCTGACGGCCGCGCGCTGGGACCTGCTCGTCGAGATCCACAGCAGCCCGGGGTGCTCGGACGAGCTGATCCGGGTGTACCTGGCTCGCGACGTGGCCGACGTGCCGGTGGCGGACCGGCATCACCGGGTCGGCGAGGAGGCCGGGCTGACCACGACGTGGGTACCGCTGGACGACGCGGTGCGGATGGTGCAGTCCGGCGAGATCACGAACGCGACGTGCGTGACCGGGGTGCTGGCGGCGGCTGGTGCCCGCGACGCGGGCTGGGCGCCGCTGCGTCCCGCGGACTAGGCGGGGGCACCCGGCGGGCTCGGCGGGTCCGGCGCGCGTGGGTGGACAGACACGACCGGTGGGTCGGAACGAAGGTTCCGGCCCACCGGCCTGAGTGAGTGCTGATCAGTTGTCGCGGAGCTTGCGGCCCTGTGCGTCCGTGCCGCCGTTGACCAGGATCATGATCCCGTCGATCAGCGGCCAGATGGCACCGAGGCCACAGGTCAGCCAGGTCGCGCAGATCTGGCCGATGGCGAGGCCGATGTGGCCGGTGTAGAACCGGCCGACACCGAACCCGCCGAGGAAGATGCCGAGCAGGCCGGCGACGAGCTTGGTCTTGTCGGAGAGCGGCTGACCCGTGACCGGGTCGACCTCGGCCACAGGGCCACCCTGGTAGCCACCCGAGTTGTAGGTGCCGCCGGGGTAACCGCTGGTCGGATAGCTGCTGGCCTGGTACCCGCCGGACTGGTACGGGTCACCGGCCTGAGGTGGATATGGTCCGCCGCTGGATGGCGCGGCGCCACTGGTCGGGTATCCCGGTCCACTGGTCGGGTAGCCCGGTCCACTGGTGGGGTAGGTGCCGCCAGCGTTCGGGTCCTGATGAGGCGGAGGATACTGACCGTTGGGGTCGTACGTCATGGCCGCGACGGTATCTAATGGAAGCTAGCCTGCCAATCGCCGGGGTGAAACCCTGCTGTACTGGCGTGACATTGTGGCTGAATGGACGGCGGCCGAATCCGTCCGGGTTCGAAGTGCTCACGGTACGTGTCGGTGGTGGGGCCCAGGGCCCGCCGGGACCAGCAGAGGTAGGTGCCCGATCACCGCATCCGGCGCACGCAGCGACCCGGCGCGACGAGGCGCCGGTCCGCGCGGTCCGGACCGCCCGCCGGCCCCGTGCCCGGGACCGGAGACCGCCGAGCCGCAGGTGTCCGCGGAGCTGGCGCGGGTGGTCCGGGGCTACCTCGACCACCTCGCCGTCGAGCGCGCGCTGGCCGGCAACACGCTCGCCTCGTACCGACGTGACCTGCGACGTTATCGGGAGTGGCTGGCCGCGAGCGGGATCGACACGCTCTCCTCGGTCAGTCCCGCGCAGGTGAGCCAGTTCCTGACCTGGCTGCGCGAAGGTGATCATGAACACCTTGCGCTGTCCGCGTCCTCGGCGGCGCGGACCGTCAGCGCGGTACGGGGCCTGCACCGCTTCGCGGTCCGGGAGGGTCTCACCGAGGCCGCCCCGTCGGCCGAGGTCCGCCCGCCGGTGCCCGCCCGCCGGTTGCCCCGGGCACTGCAGGTCGCCGAGGTGACCCGGCTGCTGGAGGC
>JBAUUM010000024.1:0-13881 GCA_049582705.1 Actinocatenispora sp. | reverse complement strand
GGCCGGGACTGTGTCCCGGCCCGCCCCGCTGTCATCGTCCCTCGCGCCTATGTCTCGTCCCCCGCCGTCGTCGGCCCCGGGTCACTCCTGGTAGAAGGGGCTGGTGACGACGCCCTCGCCGCGGGTGTCGTCGAAGCGGTACACCTCGCGGCCCGCGACGAAGACCTGCAGTGCTCGGCTCATCACGTCCAGCGGGTCACCCGACCACAGCACCACGTCGCCGTCCAGGCCGGGTGCGAGCGCACCCACCCGGTCGTCCAGGCTGAGCATGCCGGCCGGGTTGGTGGTCAGCGACTGCAGGGCCACGACCCGGTCCAGCCCCTCCTTGACCGACAGCGCCGCCTGGTAGATCAGGAAGTCGATGGGCACCACGGGGTGATCGGTGGTCAGGGCGATCCGCACCCCGGCGCGGGCCAGGATGCCGGGGTTGCGCAGCGAGCGGTTCCTGACCTCGACCTTGGAGCGGTTGGTGAACAGCGGCCCGATGATCACCGGGATCTGCTTCTCGGCCAGCAGGTCCGCGATCAGGTGGCCCTCGGTGCCGTGGTTGATCACCAGCCGGTACCCGAACTCCTCGGCCAGTCGGATGGCCGTGGCGATGTCGTCGGCGCGGTGGGTGTGCTGGCACCACGGCACCTCGCGGTCCAGCACCCGTACCAGGATCTCGCTGGTCGCGTTGCGCTCGAACGGGTCGCCCGCCGCCGCCGCGTGCTCCCGCTTCGCCCGGTAGTCCTCGGCCTTGAGGAAGGCGTCCCGGATCACCGCCGCGATGCCGAGCCGGGTGGAGGGCAACGAGTTCTTCTCCCCGTACACCCGCTTGGGGTTCTCGCCCAGGGCACTCTTCACGCTCGCCGGGTCCCGGATGACCATCTCGTCGACGGTCCGACCCCACGTCTTGACCGCCACGGTCTGGCCACCGATCGGGTTGCCGGAGCCGGGCTTGATGACCGCCGTGGTCACCCCACCGGCGAGCGCGTCGGCGAAGCCGATGTCGGCCGGGTTGATGCCGTCCCTCGCCCGCAGCCGGGCACCGTTCGGGTCGGTCATCTCGTTGTAGTCCCGGCCCTCCCAGCCGATGCCCTCCTCGCCGATGCCGACGTGGGCGTGCGCCTCGACGAAGCCGGGCAGCACCCAACGACCGGCGGCGTCGACGGTACGGGCGCCGGACGGCACGGTCACCTCGTCGACCGGCCCGACCGCCACGATGCGTCCGTCCGCGATGTGCACCGCGCCCCGATCGATCGGCGCGCCGTCCACCGGCACCACGTAGCCGCCGGTGATCACCAGGTCATCCGCCATGCTTCTTGCCCTCCGTCGCACAGATCGTTCGGCCGGTGGACACGCTACCCAGCGGTGCTGGCAGGCTTGCGGTATGGGCGAGCCACGGGCAGTCATCTTCGACCTGGACGGCGTACTGGTCGACTCCGAGCAGTGGTGGGACCAGATCCGCCGCCAGGTGGTCGCCGACAACGGCGGCACGTGGACCGACGAGGCGACCACCGCGATGCTCGGCATGTCCACCCCGGAGTGGGCCGGGTACCTGGTCGAGGCGCTCGGCGTCGAACTGTCCGCCGAGCAGGTCGCCACGGCGGTCATCGGCCGGATGGCGGACCGGTACGCGGACGGTCCCCCGCTCCTGGCCGACGCGGTCGCGGTGGTCGGGGACGCCGCCCGGCGGGCACCGGTCGCGATCGCGACCTCGTCCCCGCCGACCCTCATCGCGGCGTTCCTGGACGGAACCGGGCTGCGCGACACGGTCCGGGCCGCGGTGTCCAGCGAGGAGGTGGCCGCCGGCAAGCCCGACCCGGCCGTCTACCTCGCCGCGGCCGATCGGCTCGGCGTGCCCCCGGAGGCGTGCGTCGCCGTGGAGGACTCGACCAACGGCCTGCGTTCCGCACTGGCCGCCGGGATGACGGTGGTCGCGGTGCCCAACCCGCACTTCCCGCCGGACGAGTCCGTGGTCGACCGGGCCGCGTACCGGATCGACACGCTGTCGCAGCTGCCGTCCGTACTGGACCGGATCACCGCGTCGTGGCCGTCGGCCGGCTCCTGACCGGGCCCTGGTCCACCCGCGGGACCGGGCCGCGGTCCACGCCGCCGGCCGAGGGCCGGCTGGCGGACCGCTCCCGGTGCCGCCGGCCGGTGCGGGCGACCACCCAGGAGGACACCGGGAGTCACCCAGGTGAGCGTGGCACTATCACTGGTCACCTAGTTCACGCACACCGGGAGGCTCAGCGTCGTGCACGCAGCCACGCTCAGTGACGTCTGGCATCGGGTGATCGGTACCCAGCCCTCCCCACCCCTGGCCCTGGTCCTGGTGACCGGCCTCCTCGCGCTGCTTGTGGTGGGGATCCGGCCCGTCTGGCGGGTCGCCCGCAACGTCGTCACCATCGCGCACGAGGGCGGGCACGCCCTGGTCGCGCTGCTGACCGGACGCCGGTTGACCGGCATCAAGCTGCATTCGGACACCTCGGGGCTGACCGTGTCGGTCGGCAAGCGCACCGGGCCGGGCATGGTCCTCACCGGACTCGCCGGGTACGTGACGCCGTCCCTGCTCGGCGTCGGCTGCGCCGCGCTGCTGACCGTCCATCACCTGACCGCGCTGCTGTGGATCGGGCTGCTGCTGCTCGCCGCGATGCTCATCATGATCCGCAACGCGTACGGCGCGCTGTCGGTGGTCGTCACCGGCGTGGTGCTCTTCCTCGTCTCCTGGTTCACCTCCGCCACGGTGCAGGCGGCGGTCGCCTACCTGCTCACCTGGTTCCTGCTGTTCGGCGGGATCCGCCCGGTGTACGAGCTGCAGGCCAAGCGGAGCCGACGGCAGTCACCGGACTCGGACGCGGATCAGCTGCACCGGCTCACCGGCGTACCGGGGATCCTGTGGGTGACCCTGTTCGGCGCCGTCGCCGTCGTGTGCCTGCTGGTCGGTGGCTACTGGCTGGTCCCGGAGCTGCCGTCGATGGCGCGCGCCCTCACCCCGACCGGCTGAGCCGACGAGGGGTCAGCAGATCTCGGAGTCGGCCAGCGGGCCGCGGTCGCGCTGGTCGGCCAGCACCCGGGTGGCGAGGTCGTGCAACTGGCGGCGCTCGCCGCGGTTCAGGCCGGCGAGCATCTCCGCCTCGGCCCGGTCCAACGCCTCGGTGGCCCGGGACAGTGCCCGGCGTCCGGCGTCGGTGACCACCACGAGGTGGCGGCGCCGGTCGGCCGGGTCCCGCCGGCGTTGCACGCAGCCGAGCCGTTCGAGGTCGTCGACGAGCGTGACCATGGTGGTCCGATCGATGCCCGTCCAGGCGACCATGCCCTGCTGGGAGGGCACGCCGGAGGCGACGAGCGTGAGGATCCGCAGATGCCGGGCGGTGATGCCCAGCGCCGCCAGTGCGCCGTCCGCCCGGGCGAGGGCCGCCTTGCCGAGCTCCAGCAGCACGTAGCCGGTGCGGCGCGTCAGCTGGTCTTCGGCGCTGGAGTGCGACGGCGTCGACATGGGCCCACCTTACGGTCTTACGAACGGGCCAAGTCTACAGCTAGACTGATCGTCAGTCCTACTGATTATCTGGAGTGGTGATGGAATATCAGGGCAGTACGGCGCTGATCACCGGCGCCTCCAGCGGCATCGGCGCCGCCTTCGCGGACGCCCTCGCCGCGCGGGGCACCGACCTCGTGCTCGTGGCCCGCTCGACCGACCAGTTGGAGGCCGTGGCCGCCACGGCCCGCGAGCGGCACGGCGTCCGGGCCGAGGTGATCACCGCCGACCTGACCGCACCCGACGCCGCCGGCGCGCTCCGCGCCGAGGTGGACCGGCGCGGACTGTCCGTGGACATCCTGGTCAACAACGCCGGATTCGGCAGCGCCGGCCCGTTCCAGAGCGTCACCGCCGACCGGTCCCGCCGCGAGGTCGCGCTCGACGTGGCCGCGGTCGTCGACCTGAGCCACGCGTTCCTGCCCGACATGACCGAACGGCGGCGGGGCGGCGTCATCAACCTCTCGTCCACCGCCGCCTTCCAGCCCGCCCCGAACTTCGCCGTGTACGCCGCGGCGAAGTCGTTCGTACTGTCCTTCAGCCAGGCGCTGTGGGCCGAGTGCCGGCCGCACGGCGTCGAGGTGCTCGCGGTGTGCCCCGGCCCGGTGGAGACGAACTTCTTCGACGTGCTCGGCACGGAACAGGTCAAGGTGGGGCAGATCCTCGGCCCGGAGCAGGTCGTACGGACCGCCCTGCGCGCGTTCGACCGGGGTCGTGCCGTGGTGATCCCCGGCGCGCGCAACGCCGTGCTGCCCGTCCTGCAACGCTTCGTGCCCCGCCGGCTGGTCCTCAGTACCGCCACCCGGATGCTCAAGGGCGTGACCGCCGAGACGGTCGACGCGAACGCCTGAGTACCCCGAAATGCCGCCCGGACGGCCCTGGGACCCACCAGGTGGTACGTGCCACGGTGGGCACCGGGGCTCGTCCCTGGTTCTCTAGGCTGGAGACACACCGACCGCCAGGTGTACCGAAAGGACAGTCGTGATCACCGATAGTGCTGATCAACAGCCCGTCCGCGCCCTGTTGCTCGAAGGGGTGCATCCCGACGCTCAGAGCCGCCTGGAGAAGGCCGGCTTCCAGGTCGACAGCCTGGGCCGAGCGCTGGACACCGACGAACTGGTCAGCCGGGTCAGTGACGTACACCTGCTCGGAATCCGGTCGAAGACACAGGTCACCGACCAGGTACTGGCCGCCGCACCGGACCTGCTCGCCGTCGGCGCGTTCTGCATCGGCACCAACCAGATCGACCTCGCCGCGGCGGCGCGACGCGGCGTGGCGGTGTTCAACGCACCGTTCTCCAACACCCGCAGCGTGGTCGAGCTGGCCCTGTCCGAGATCATCGCGCTGACCCGTCGGCTGACCGAGAAGAACACCAGCCTGCACAGCGGCGTGTGGGACAAGTCCGCCACCGGCGCACACGAGGTACGCGGGCGACGCCTCGGCATCGTCGGGTACGGCAACATCGGCACCCAGCTCTCCGTGCTCGCCGAGAACCTCGGCATGAGCGTGTACTTCTTCGACACCGCGGACAAGCTCGCGTTGGGCAACGCGCGGCGCTGCGGCTCCCTGGACGAGCTGCTCGCCGAGGTCGACGTGGTGACGCTGCACGTGGACGGGCGTCCCGGCAACAGCGGCATGTTCGGCGCCGACGAGTTCGCCCGGATGCGGGCCGGCAGCCTGTTCCTCAACCTGTCCCGCGGCTTCGTCGTGGACCACGCCGCGCTCCGGGACAGCATCGCCTCCGGTCACCTGGCCGGCGCGGCCGTGGACGTGTTCCCGGCCGAGCCGAAGGGCCGCGGCGACACGTTCGTCTCCGAGCTGCAGGGCCTGCCGAACGTCATCCTCACCCCGCACATCGGTGGCTCCACCGAGGAGGCGCAGCAGGACATCGGGCAGTTCGTCGCCGGCAAGTTCCACGACTTCATCGGCGCCGGGTCGACCTCGATGAGCGTGAACTTCCCGCAGCTCGACCTGGGCAGCAGCTCCGGCACCCGGCGGCTGGTGCACGTGCACCGCAACGTGCCCGGCGTACTCGCGAAGATCAACGGTCTGCTCGGCGAGCACGACGTCAACGTGGAGAGCCAGTTGCTGGGCACCCGCGGCGAGGTCGGCTACGTGATCACCGACATCGGTCGCGGCGACACCGACCAGGTGCTGGCCGGCCTGGCGGCCATGCCGGAGACCATCCGGCTGCGGACCCTGGGCGGCGGGTGACCGACGACAGCCTGGTGGACGCCCCGACGCGACCATCGCCGGCGACGCCCGGGGTCGCGAGGAGCTGTGGCGCT
This sequence comes from Actinocatenispora sp., assembly GCA_049582705.1. Taxonomy (GTDB): domain Bacteria; phylum Actinomycetota; class Actinomycetes; order Mycobacteriales; family Micromonosporaceae; genus Actinocatenispora. The sequence goes on along the minus strand of JBAUUM010000024.1, from coordinate 8,076 downwards.
ACCGGGAGGCCCACACCGAGGCGATCAGCGCGGCCGGCGTACCGGTCAAGCTGGACGTCTCCGTTCCGCTGGGCCGGCTCACCGAACTCAGCGAACGGCTTCCCGCCGTGGTCGCGGCCATCGCACCGGATGCCAGGACCATCCTGTTCGGCCACGTCGACGAGGGGAACCTGCACGTCAACGTCCTGGACGCGGTGGACGTCGGCGAACAGGTCACCGACGCGGTACTGCGGCTGGTCGCCGAGCTGTCCGGGAGCATCTCCGCCGAACACGGGATCGGCCGCGCGAAGGTCCCGTGGCTGGGGTTGTGCCGCACCGCACCGGAACTGGCCATGATGCGGGCCATCAAGCACGGCGTGGACCCCCGGTCCTGCTCGGCCGTGGTGTCCTGTTCCCCACCGGCCGTCCCGGCCGGGACGACTGAGCGGGGCCGGAGCCCGGCAGGTAGTAGGCTGGCGGCTGATCATCCGGCGGTGGGGCCCGCCGTCCGTACGCGGAGAACCGCGGCAGCACGCCGCCAACGGTCCCTGCCAGGTATCGCGTACTGGTGGGGGTGCCGCGTGGACAGAGAGACCCGGGCCGAGGCCCGCGCCGCCAGGCTGACCGGCGACGCAGAGCCCACCGGAGCCGCAGGACCGACCGGCGACGCAGAACCGGACGGCGCCGCAGGACCGATCGGCGACACGGAGCGCACCGGCGCGGACGGCCCGGACCCCACGTCGCTCCCGGACCGTGAACCCACCGATCCGGACATCGATCTGCACGTCGCCCAGCAGCGGACCGAACTCCGGCACGCGCCGTGGCAGGTCCTGGGCACGATCTCGGCCGGCGGCGTGGCGGGCGCGCTGGGCCGGTACGCGATCTCGGTGGCGCTCCCCCGTTCCGGGGCCGGCTTCCCGTGGGCGACGTTCCTGGTCAACGTCACGGGATGCCTGCTGCTCGGCCTGCTGATGGTGCTCATCACCGAGGTGTGGACAGCCCATCCGCTGATACGCCCGTTCCTGGGAGTGGGCGTGCTCGGCGGGTACACCACCTTCTCCACCGCCATGGTGGACACCCAGCAACTGGTCGCGGCGGGCGCGGCGGGTACCGCGCTGCTCTACCTGTTCGGCACGGTCGCGGCGGCTGTGGCCGCGACCGCGCTGGGCATCCTGCTGGGCCGCGGGGCCGCCCGCACGGGCGCCCCGACCCGGGACGGTGGGCACCGGTGACCGTGTTGTTCGTGGCGCTGGGCGCCGCCGTGGGCGCTCCGCTGCGCTACCTGGTGGACCGGGCCGTGCAGACCCGCCACGATTCGGTCTTCCCCTGGGGCACCTTCACGGTGAACATGCTGGGATCGTTCGTCCTCGGCCTGCTCACCGGCGGCGCACACGCCGCCGGTGTCCCGGCCCCGGTGACCGTCCTGCTGGGCACCGGGCTGTGCGGGGCGCTGACCACGTACTCGACGTTCAGCTACGAGACGGTCCGGCTGCTCGCCACCCAGGCGCGCAGCCTCGCCCTGCTCAACATCCTGGCCAGCCTGACCGGCGGCCTCGGCGCCGCGTTCTGCGGTATCGCGGTGGCCGGGACGATCTGGCACTGACGTCCCGATCGTCCCGGCAACGACCCGGTGCGACCTCAGGTCGCGTACGGGTCGGCGCCGGTCGCCGAGAAGCTCTCCGAGTAGTCGTCGTGCTCGGACGTGCTGTCCGAGCCCGAACCGCCACCCTGGCCACCGGTGTCGCTGTCCGAACCGCCGGCCGGGGTGAAGCTCTCCGAGTAGCCCGAGCCGGAACCGCCGTCGGAGGACGAACCACCCGAGCCGTCCGAACCGGAACCGTCCGAACCGGAACCGTCGGAACCCGAGCCGTCCGAACCGGAACCGTCCGAGCCCGAGCTGTCGGAACCCGAACTGTCCGAGCCGGAGCCGCCGCCGCTGGTCGCGCCCGCCACGTCCGGGATGCCCGGGACCGCGCCGCTGCCGCCGCCCGAGTCCGCGCCGGACGAGCCGTGCCCGCCGTCGCCGTGGCCGCCCGAGTCGTGGCTGCCCGAGTCGTGGCTGCCCCCGGCGTCCTGGCCCCCGGCGTCCTGACCGCCCGCGTTCGCGGCGGCGGGGTCCGCACCGGAACCGTGACCACCCGAGTCGTGGCTGTCCGCGGCCGAGGGGTCCGCGCCGGAGTCGTGTCCGCCGCCGCCGCCCGAGCCGCCGGAACCGCCCACGTACGAGTTGTCGTGGCCGAAGTCGACGCCCGAGGACTCGTCGTCGAGGTAGCCGTCGCCGTTCTCGTCCACGAGGCGCTGGTCGAAGCTGCCGTTGTGGTCGTTGTCGTAGTCGGCGTAGTCGATCAGGCCGTCGTTGTCCGTGTCGTACCCGACGAAGTCGACCTTGCCGTCACCGTCCACGTCCGTGGTGTACTCGACGCTGCCGTCGGCCTCGTGGTGGGCGGTGACATCGTCGGCGTTGCCGTCACCGTCCGCATCGATCCAGACGTCGCTGTCGCTCATGTACCGCGTCCCCCTCGTGTTGCCCGCCCGGCGCCCGCAGACCCCGTCTATCGGCGTTGCTGATCTGGTGAAGCGGCCACCAGGACCGCCATCGACCACTACCATATGTGGCCGACGCCAGCGTCTGATCCCCTGTCCGTGCCACCGAGTCCGCGCTACCGACCGTAGACATGACGGCCGCTCGGCGAGGATGACGAAATCCAGGAAGCGGCGCGTGCCCGACCAGCCGCCGGTCATACTTGCCGTGTAGCAGACGGACACTAGGGGTAAGCGATGAGAACGTCGCCTGACCTGACCAGCGTCCTGCACAAGGTCACGGACGCGGTGGAGCATCTTCCCTGCGGCGCAGAGCATTCCTGCAGCGCGCAACTTCGACGGGACTCGTTCGCGCTGCGCGAGCGGGCGGTCCGGGCCGGCCAGGCCACCAGCGAACTGGTCGCCGAGGCCGAACGGCTACTGCACCGGATCAGCGAGTACCTGCAGGCCACCGGTGCCACCTGAGGTCCGGCCGCGGATCGGCCGACGAAGATCGGCACCGGTGTTCCGGTACGACCGGAGCACCGGTGCGCGCTGCTACTTCGACAGTCCCTGGCTGACCGAGCCCTGCAGCTGACGCTGGAAGATCACGTAGACCACGAGCACGGGCACGACCGTGATCACGACACCGGCGAACAACGCCCCGAAGTTCACCGAGTACCCGGCCTGGGAAGCGAACCGGGCCATCCGCTGGGTCAGGACGTAGTTGCTCTCCTGCGTGTTCAACGCGATCGGCAGCAGGAACTGGTTCCACATGCCGAGGAAGTTGAACGTCGCCACCGACGCCATCCCGGGCTTGACCATCGGCAGCATCACCCGGAAGAACTTGGTCCACTCCCCCGCGCCGTCCAGGTCGGCCGCCTCGGACACGTCGTCGGGAAGGGTCCGGAAGAACGGGTACAGGAAGAAGACCGTGAACGGCAGGGCGAAGGCGACGTAGGTGATGATCAGGCCGGGGAGGGTGCTCAGCAGACCGATGTTCTGCAGCACGAAGAACAGCGGCACGATGGCGAGGAACACCGGGAAGGTCAGGCCCGCGAGCATCATGTAGTAGATCGCCCGCGCGCCGAAGAACTGGAACCGCGCCAGCACGTACGCGCACATGGAGCCCAGCATCATGACGAGGACCAGGGCGCACCCGACGACGATCACCGTGTTGACGAACGACCCGCCGATGCCCGAGTCCGACCACGCCGAGACGTAGTTGGCGAATCCCCAGTGCTTCGGGAGGGAGAACGGCGAGGAGAAGATCTCACTGCTCGTCTTGAACGAGCTCAGCAGCGTCCACAGCAGCGGGGCGATGATGATGAGACACCACAGCAGGAGCACCGCGTGCGAGGTGAACTCGAACACCCGGCCCGACTCGGCGGGCCTGCCTCTCCTGCGTGCCGGGTCCGGACCGCGGCTGTCGCGCTGCACCGCGCTGGTGGTCTCGGCCGTCATGCCTTCTTCCCCCTCCTACCACCGGTCAGCCAGTTCACGACGAAGACCAGGGCGGCGAACGCCAGGGTCACCGCGGCGAGCGTCACGCCCATCGCGCTGGCGAGCCCGAAGTGCCCCTTCTCGAACGCGGTGCTGAACAGGTCCTGCGCCATGACCAGGGTCGAGTTCTGCGGACCGCCGTCCGGCTCCAACGCGGCCATGTAGACGAACGCGTCCAGCGCGAGGATGCCGATGTAGATGTAGGCCGTCTGGACGTTCTCGCGGATCATCGGCAGCGTCACCGAAAAGGCGGTACGCATCCGCCCGGCACCGTCGATCCGGGCCGCGTCGAACAGTTCGGCGGGGATGCCCTTGATCGCCGCGACGAACAGCAGCGTGTAGAAGCCGACCATGGTCCAGATGATCACGAACATCACGGCCCAGATCGCGGAACTGCTGTCGCCCAGCCACGCGAAGTTGTCATTGTCGATGCCGATCACGCCCAGCAGGCCGTTCAGCAGTCCGCCGGAGGGGTCGTAGACCTGCCCCCAGATCAGGCCGCTGACGATGGCCGGGATGGCGTACGGGAAGAACGAGACGATCCGGTACCCGTTGGAGCGGCGCAGACCGCGCACGGCACCGGTGGACCGGCCGCCCACGGTCAACATGGTGGCCAGCGCGAAGGCCAGCGTCAGCGTGACGGCGGGCACCACGACGGCCAGCAACACGTTGTTGCGCAGGGCCTTCATGAACGTCTCGTCCTGCAGGAGCGTCACGTAGTTGCGCACGCCGACGAAGTTCATCGACGAGGAGAAGCCGGACCAGTCGGTGAGCGAGTAGTAGAACGCCTGGACGAACGGCCAGATCACGAAGACCAGGAACAGCGCCACGGGCAGGCCCAGGAAGACGACGAAGAAGCTGACCCGGTCGAAGGTGAGGCGACGGCCGGGCCGGCGCGACCGGCCCGCCGGCGGGCGCATGCTGCGCCCGCCGGCCGGTGTACGGGTGAGGGTCATTTGACCTGGATCTTCTTGACGGAGGAGTCGTTGGCGACCTTGTCGGTGATCTTCTGCAGGGACGAGGTCAGCTCACGCACGCTCGACTTGCCGGACAGGAACGTGTTCCACACGACGAGCTGGTCGGTGTTCATGCCGTACAGCGTCACGAAGTTCCAGCTGAACGTGTTCGTTCCGGCGGCGTTGAGCATCGAGATCTGCGACGCCAGCGCGGTCGAGCCGAACGCGTCGTCGGGCACCGTCCCCTTGACCACGGTGGGGGCGAGCTTCGTCTTGGAGAAGTTGCTCGCGGCGTCCTTGGAGAACATCGTGCGCAGCAGTTCCTTGCCACCCGCGAAGTTCTTGCCCTTGCTCGGCACGACGAACGGCTCGCCCGCCTGGCTGTGCAGGGCCTCGTAGGGCATCTTGGAGCTGCCGGACACCGTCATCTCCGGTGCCCCCTTCATCGTGAAGCCGCCCTTGGTCTGCTTCTTCATCTCGTTCTCGATCCAGGACCCGGAGGGGTAGAGGATCCCGTCCTCGGTGTCGCTCCACTGCGCCTGGGCACGGGTGAACTGCGTCCCGGCCCCGCCCGGCTTCATGTAGCCCGAAGAGATGATCTTGTGCAGCTTGTTGAAGACGGCCTGGACCGCCGGGTGCGACCAGCACTTCGGCTTCAGGTTCTCGAGGGCGAGACGGACCTCGTCGCCGCCTTCCTTGATGGCGGAGGCGATGCACAGGGTCTGGTAGTAGGTGGCGGCCTCCTTGCCCCAGACGAAGAGGTACTTGCCCTTCTTCTTCGCCTTGGCACCCAGGTCGATGGCGTCGTCCCAGGTCTTCGGCGGCTGCCAGCCGTTCTCCTCGAACAGGCTGCCCGAGTACCACACCGCGTAGACGGTGAGCACGTAGTTGAGCGCGGCCAGCTTGCCGTCGAACGTGCCCGGGTCCAGCGCGCCCGGGTACAGCGTGTCCTTGATCGCCGTGCCCTCGAGGTTCTTGGCGTCGACGACGTCCTTCAGATCGGTGAGCTGGTCGAGGATGCTGTTGAAACCGATCGCGGCAGCACCCGAGTTGTCGATCAGGTCCGGCGGGTTGCCCCCGACGAAGCGCGGCTGCAGCTCCTGGGCGATCTTGGTCGACGGGCTGACCTTGACCGTGCTGCCCGCCTGGTTCTTCTCCATCGTCTTCGCGGCATAGCTCACGTAGTCGATGCCGTAGCCGCCGTTGAAGATCACCGCGTCGACGGAGGAGCCCTTGGCCATCCCGAACGGGTTCTTCGCCGTCACCTTGCCGGGACCACTCTTCGCACCGGAGTCGTCGCCACCGCCACCGGCGGCGCAACCGACCAGCGCACCACCGATCGGAGCCAGGGCCGCCGCCGCCAGCGCGCCGCGCACCACGGTACGGCGGTCGACTGATTGCTTGTCGCTCATCGGATCGTCTACTTTCCTTGGAGGTCTGCTTTCCTTGGAGGTCTGCGGACAGGTCCGCGCGCCGCCAGCGGCGACACCAGTCACCGAACCCATGATCGGCTTGGTGGACTGCACCGTAGTACACAGCTCCGCGTTCGATCGACGACGCGCACGCGTCGGCGCTCGACCACGGGACAGCTCGTTCCCGGATCCGTACTGCGTGACGTCAGCTCGGCTCGTCCGCTCCCGGTGACCGGGCGCCGAACGCCGGGGCGCACGCGCGCCGTCCGGCGGTGGTGACCGAGGACGGGAGCCATCCGTGGTCCTCGCCTTCGCTGACTCATGCGGTGCGCCGGATGCGACCGGCGTACCGCGCCTCAAGGGTCCGGTTGTGCTCGTCCCCGCCGGGGACGTTGGCGGAAAGGTACACCGGCGGTTGATCACCCTCGGCGAGCAGTTGCCGTACCACCTCCGCGACGATCAGCTGCGCCAGCAGCGCGGCGGTCACCGAGGACACCGCGCCGACGGCACCACCGCCGGGCAGCGGCAGCGTCGCGTCGCCGTACGGGGCCGCGTTGTCGAGCACCACGTCCGCGAGGTCGGCCAACCGTTGACCGGACGGATGCCGTGGCTCGACACGCCGGGTGTGTTGCAGGGACGTGATCGCGACGAGCGGGTGGCCGCGCTCCTTGACCAGCCTGGCCATCTCGACCACGGACCCGTTGATGCCGGAGTTCGAGGCGATGACGAACACGTCGTTCGGGTCCACCGCGGCGAGGTCGAGCACGCGTCGCGCGATCGTCGGATCGCGCTCCAACGTGCCGCCGCCACCGGACACGAGGACCTCCGGCGACTCACCGCCGAAGACGACCACGTCGCGCAACGCCAGCTTGTTGGTGGGCACCAGCCCACCGGCGCGACCCGCGATCTCCATCGCGAGCGCCTCGGAATGCCCACTGCCGAACGCCTGGACCACGCCACCGGTCCGCAGGCTCGCCACGATGAGCGTGGCGGCTCGGGACACGCCCTCGGACTGGGTGTCGACCACCCGGTCCATGGCTGCCCGGAGTTCGGTCACGTAGGCCGCACCGTCCACCGTCATGCGGCTCCTCCCTGCCGGCACCGCCGTCGCGGCGACGCCACCGCGCTGCCGCGACGGACCGGTCGGTCCTTGGCGTCTGCTGTAGCTGTGAAGATTCTTATCTACTGAAGCATGAAGTCAAGTGCTCGAACATAACGCTTTTCGATCAACCGTTGTCAGAGATTGCGCGTATCGTGCACGATCTCCGCAGATACTCCTCGAGAGGGTCGAGATGTCGCTGGTCCTCGGGCTCGACATGGGCGGCACCGCCACCCGGGCGCTGCTGGCCGACACGACCGGCGCCCGCCTCGGCAGCGGTCGCGGCGGACCAGGCAATCCGTTCGCCCATCCGCCCGAGCGGGTCGCGGCCACCATGACCGACACGATCCGGCAGGCGCTGCGCGAGGTCGAGCCGGGCGACGTGCGGTCCGGCCTGGTCGGGATGGCCGGCGGAGCCCGTCTCGCCGAACCCGCCGTCGCGACGATGTTCGAACACGCCTGGCGCTCGACCGGGCTGCGCTGCCCGATGCGTGTCGTCGGCGACACCGACGTCGCGTACGCCGCTGGCACCGCCGAACCGGACGGCGCGGTGCTGATCGCCGGCACCGGGGCGGTCGCCGCCACCGTCGTCGGGCACCGGGCGGTG
>JBAUUM010000023.1:0-4367 GCA_049582705.1 Actinocatenispora sp. | reverse complement strand
GTACTGGCGCTGCCCGGCGCCGGGCTGCGTCACGTTCGGCGCGCCCGGCCCGAGTCAGCCGCCGCCCCGGATCCGCTCGGGGCGCGCGCTCTGCCCCCGGCACGACGGTGCCATGCAGGACGCGGGTCAGCGGCAGCAGTCGGTACCGGTGACGATCTGGGTGGGTGGCACGGACCGGGGCCGGTTCCCGGTGGGTGAGCAGCCGGTCGTGGTGGGGCGCTCGCCCGACGACCCGGGCGGCATCCGCCTCGGTGAGCTGCTCGACGACGAGGCGGTGCAGTGGGTCAGCCGTAACCACGTCCGGCTGGAGCTGGTGAACGGCGCGCTGGTGGTGACGGACACGAGCACCAACGGCACGGTGGTGCGTGGGGCCGATCCCGGGTCGGAACTGACCTTGACCCGCGGCCAGCAGCGGGTGCTCGGCGACCGGGAGGTCGTCCAGCTGCACGAGGGTGTCGAGCTTGCCCGGGCCGACCGGGCCCGGTTGGCGGACGCACCGACCGAGGCGCCGGTGATGGCCGAGGCGCCGACGATCGCGATCAGGCTGCCGGGTCCGGGCGCCTGAGCCGCGCCGCGCTCGGACTGCCGAGCGCGGGGCGATGCTGCCACTGAGCCCGGCCGTGCCGGGTCGTGCTCGGGGTTGCCGGCGGTGGGCGAGGCGCCGCTCCCGTCTGCGCTCGGACTGCCGAGCGCTGGGGCGGTCTGCCGAGCGCTGGGCGCAGGGCGCGCAAAACCCGGAGACCCGGTTCGGAGAGTCCCGACTGGTCGGGATGCTCAGAAGTCCTGGGCCCCGGGGGGCGGTGGGGTCATGCCAGAGGGTTACCGAAACGGAGCGTGACGGAACACTCTGCGTGACCCCGGTGTGGGGGGAAGGGGTACCTCAGCGGGCCACGGGTGCGGCGTGGTCCACGGCGAGGCCGGAGGTGCGGACAGACACCGTGCGGCGTACCACACGCTGGCCACGGGGCCCGAGCTCCCAGCCGGTCAGCAGCAACCAGGCGGCCCGTTCGGCCGGGCGGCCCTGTGCTGCGTCCACAGTGGACGGAAGCGGAGGCTCTGTGATCAGCAGGCGGACGGGTTGATCACGGAACTGGGGCGACGCGTCACCGGTCAGGTGCACGGTCTGTCCAGGTTGGGGAACGATACCGATCATCACCTGAACCATGGTGCCCCCTGACGTCCAGCCTGCCTACCCCCGGCAACCTTTTTCACGGATTCCTCCCAGGTTGCTCGTTGCCGAGAGCGCAGAGCGCGTGTACGGAGAGTGTCGGCGCACGGAACCCGGCGTCCATCCGGACGCCGGGCTCCGTTACTGAAGGTTGTCAGCCGACCCGTGCTCCGAACGTACGGAGGGGTTCGTTGACCGGTTGGAAGAAGGTGGTGCCGCCCGTCGAGCAGTCGCCGTTGCCGCCCGACGTGAGCCCCAGCGCGGTGTTGCCGTCGAACAGCGGACCACCGCTGTCGCCGGCCTCGGCGCACACGTTGGTCTGGATCAGGCCGTAGACGGTGCCCTCCTCGTAGTTGACCGTGGCGTCGAGCGCCTGCACCTTCCCGCTGTGCACGTGGGAGGTGCTGCCGCTACGCCGGACCCGCTCGCCCACCTGCGGGTTGGCCGCCCGGGTGATCGCCTGGTGGCGACCGCCGTACAGGTCGACGGAGCTGGGATGGGCGACCCCGGCCGCGTACTTCACCAGGGCGAAGTCGTTGCCCGGGAACTTGCTGTTCTGGGTGCTGCCGACCCGGTGCTTGTGGGCCGCGTCGGAGTACCAGTTGCGGGCGACGTTGCCGCAGTGCCCGGCGGTCAGGAAGTAGGCGCTGCCGCCCTTGGTCACGTTGAAGCCGAGCGAGCAGCGGTAGCCGCCGCCGTAGACCGCGTCACCCCCGGCCGACCTGGTGCTGAACGTGCCGTTGACCGAGCTGATCCGTACCGCGTCGCCGTACCCGCCGGCGACCTTGCGCACCGTGGCGAGCTGCGCCGCCGACACGCTGCCGTCCACGGTCACGACGACCTGGTCGGTGCTCGGGTCGACGGCCCAGGCGGTGCCCGGAATGCTGGCCTGCCGCCCGAGCGTGGTGGTGATGCGTTGCAGTTCCGTGCGGGAATGCTGGACCATGCGGGGCGTCAGTCCCGCTGCGCGTACCTTGTCGGCACCCGCGTAGTCGGTGACCGTGACGACCTGGTTGCCGTGACTGTCCAGGTAACTGCCGACGGTGTTGGCGCCGAGGGTCTCGATCATCGATTCCACCGACGCACGGTCCGGATGTGCGGGCGCCGCCAACGCCGCCGGTGTGGCCATTGCGGCACCCGCGGTCAGCGCGGCCGCGACGACGGCGGCGGCGCGGAACGAGAGCTGTGTCAGCCTCATGGAGCCTCCCGGGTCGGGGGTGCGCGCGTCCGGAGTGCCGCACCCGTCTCGACGCGCACCGCCGCAATAGACAGTGCTCGATGCGAGCCAATTCAAAGTATCCCTTTTGTGTTTTACCTGAGCAACGTTGGCATGAGCCTGTCTGATGCGGATTTTCCCTTTAAATGCCGTAAAACCGAATAGAAATTAATGGGTCACGGACAACCACGGGAATCGCATTCACTCAACCGGGCCGGAATCCGGGAGCCCTCGCCAAAGGGACGGGCCGCACCGGCGGGTACCTGCGACGGCCGCTACGTCAGCAGCGCGCGGGAACGACCCGCTACCCGGGTACGACGTCGTGATGGCCCCGTGGTGCCACGACAGGACGGCGGCGGACACGGCATCCTGGCGGCGTGGTCCGAAACGCCGGGTGGGCCGACCCACGCGGCGACGACCGACCGGACCGGATGGTGAGGAAACGGATGAGGGTGCGGGAGGTACCGCACGCCGTGGGCGGCGGCCTGGCCGAACTGGCCATCGGCCGGGACCGGGCGATCGCCTGGCCGCAGGGCCGGTGGCGCTGGGTGCGCTGGCCGGTCCGGATCCTGGTCGCGGCCGCCACGGTCCTCATCACCCCGGCCCTCATGATCTCCATCGACGTCTCGCACCCGCATGCCGCGCCGGGCCTGGTGGCGCTCATGGCCGTCGGCCAGCTGCTGCCGCTGCCGCTGGTACTGCGCTATCCGCTGTGGGGCTGGCGGATCGGGCTGCTGGCCGCACTTCTCGTGCCGTTGGCCCCCGACGTGGAGGCCTGGGGCAACTGGCCGTGGGACCCGGTGCAGATCCCGCTGCTCGGACTGGCGTTCATCTCGGCGGGTCTCCGGCACCGGCGGGCGGTCCTGTGGTGGATGTGGGCGTTCATGATGCTCGCCCTGTGGCTGTACGTGGACGTCGGCGACGCCACCGGCGCGGCCGTGCTGCTCACCATCGTCACGGCGCTGGTGGACACCATCGGGAGCCGGTCGCGCGCCCAGCGGGCGCTGGTGGTCGAGACCGAACGCAGCGAACTGGAGAAGGCCCGCCGTACCGTCCTGGAGGAGCGCACCCGCATCGCCCGCGAACTGCACGACGTGGTCGCCCACCACATGTCGCTGATCGCGGTCCAGGCCGAGACCGCGCGGTACCGCCGCGACGACGTGTCCGCCGGCGCCGCCGAGGAGTTCGCGTCGATCAGCTCGCAGGCCCGTGACGCGCTGCACGAGATGCGCCGGCTGCTGGGCGTACTGCGCAGCGAGGACACCGCGCTGCGGGTGCCGCAGCCCGGCCTGGCCGACCTCGAGGCCCTGGTGGACAGCACCCGGCGGGCCGGCGTCACGGTACGGCTGACACTGCGCGGAATGCGGACGCCGGTACCGGAGGCGCTGGGGGTCTGCGTGTACCGGGTCGTCCAGGAGGCGATCTCGAACGCCACCCGACACGCGGCCGGCGCGGACGTCGACGTGTCGGTGGAGGTGACCGGGCGCCGGGTGGACCTGCGGGTGCACAACGGGGCCGGTGCCGGCCCGCGCTCCCCGGTCGGCCCGACGCACGGACTGGTCGGCATGCGCGAGCGCGTCGCACTGCTGGGCGGCGAACTGCACACCGGGCCCACCCCCGACGGTGGCTTCACGGTGACGGCCACGGTGCCGGTCGCCGGCGGCGACGCCCTGGTGTGACGGCGATCCGGTGCCGGTAGTGGGCACCGACGCCCCTGGCGTGACGGGGATCCGGTGCCACGTGACGGTCTCAGTGCCGGTCATCGGCACTGACGCCCTGGTATGACAGCGATCTGCCCCCGCGGGTTGACGATCACGACCGGTCCGGCCTCGTAGCTTCCCCGCATCGGCAACGGATGCGGCGGAAGACCGGGGTGTCACGATGAGCAGGTTCGGACGATGGTTCGGCACACTGGCGGCCTCCGCGGCGGTGGCCCTGGTACCGGTGGCGGGCACCCTCGTCGCCCCCGGCGCGGTGCGGGCC
>JBAUUM010000022.1:0-3345 GCA_049582705.1 Actinocatenispora sp. | reverse complement strand
GGCCAGGCCGTCCTGCACGATGGCCTCGTTCTCGGCGATGATCCGCAGGAGTTCCGGGTCCTTGCCCACCCGCTGGAGCAGCGCGACGAGCAGGCCGGATGCCACCTCGTCGCGCGCGGGCCCCGCGAGCGCGGTCACCACGTCGAGGATCGCCGCGGCCGGGTCCGCCGGGTCGCTGTGGGCGGCGAAGATGCGCCGCGACTCGGGGATGTCCTGCTCGAAGATGGCCCGGAAGATCGCGGCCTTGTCCGGGAAGTAGTAGAAGAGGCTGCCCGTACTGATGCCCGCCGTCCGGGCGATCTGCGCGGTCGTGGTCGCGTCGAAGCCGTGCTCGGCGAAGAGCCCGGCCGCCGCGGTGGTGACGGCCTCGCGGCGTTGCTGGTGCTGCTCGTGGTTGACGGTCCGGGGCACGCGTCAATCTTAAACCGACCAGTCGAACTATTGTTGTACCGTCGAGGGCATGTCGACGAAGCGCCGTCTCGCCCTCGCCGCCGGGCTGTTCCTTCTCGCGCCGTTGGTCGGGGAGTTCCTGCTGGGCAACCAGCCGATCACCGCCCTGCCCTGGGCGATCTTCCTGGGCCCCATGTACGGCGGGGGCGCGCTGCTGATCCGCGAGTTCGCCCGCCGAGCGGGGCGCGGCTGGCCCACGATCGTCCTGCTCGCGGCGGCGTACGCGCTGCTGGAGGAGGGGCCGATCGACCAGATGATCTTCAATCCGAAGTACCTCGGCATGGACAGCTTCGCCGGCCAGGCATACCTGCCCGGGGCGGGCATCAGCGTCTCGCTGGTGCAGGCCAGCCTCACGCTGCACACGGTGTGGAGCATCTGCGTGCCGATCGTCCTGGTCGAGGCGTTCAGCCCGGAGCGGACCAGGCCGTGGCTCGGTCGGGTCGGGCTGTCGGTCACCGGGGCGATCTTCGTACTGGGTTCCACGGCGCTCGGGATCATGCAGGGCCTGGAGTTCCACTTCCTGGCCAGCCCCGCACAGTTGGTCGTGACGTCGGCGGTGATCGTGGCCCTTGCCGTGGCGGCGTTCTGGATCGGGCGCCGGCCGCACAATCCGGTCGTGGCGCCCGACACGGCTCCGCTCGGGTCACCGGACGTAGCGCCGGTGGCTCCGGCGCTCGGGCCGACGGATCAGCCGGCGCCGCCCCGGCCGTGGCGCGTCGGCGCGGTGGCGTTCGGCCTCACCAGCGCGTACTGGGCGAGTTCACTGCTGCCGGAGGGCGGCGTACGGCAGTGGCTGGACGTCGCCGTGTGGTTCCCGCTGGTCGGGGTCGCCGTGGTCCTGGGCGTGCGGTGGACCCGTCGGAGTGGCTGGAGCGACCGGCACAGCCTTGCCGTGGCGGGCGGCGCGCTGCTGACCTATGCGTGGGCCGGGTTCCTCAACAGCCTCTACAACGCCGAGTACGGCGGAGCCCCGCTCGGCATCGCGTTCGCGGGCAACGTCGTGTTCGGGCTGTGCGCCGTGGTCCTGCTCGCCTTCGCCACCCGTGCGGTACGCCGCCGCACCGCGCGCCAGAGGGAGACGGCCACGGCCACGGTCTCCCCGCAGTCGGCCGCGCACACGGGCGGCGGGACGGCGCACGAATCTGGTGTCGACGGGTCGGCTCACGAGGACGCCGGCGGCGGGCCGGCGGATGAGGACGCTGGTGGCGATGGCTCAGCGCACGAGGACGCTCAGCCGGTCGGGTAGCGGTCCGCGCGCGTGTCGAGCAACTGGGTCAGCGGTTGTCGGACGCTGGCCGGGAAAAGGTTCAGGTCGTCGAACTGGTCGGGTCCGGCCCATATCAGTTCGAAACTGTTGCGGGCACAGTGTTCCTCGGCCTCCGCGCCCGACAGCACCGGCGTGCCGACCACCTCGGCCATGAGGAAGTACGACGCGGGGCGGCCGGCGTGTTCGCCGGTCCAGAGCAGCCGGTCGACGGTCGCCCGCAGCGTCGTCTCCTCGGTCAGTTCACGCAGCGCGGCAGCGTCGGCGGTCTCGCCGGCCTCGACGTGGCCGCCGGGCAGTACGGCGTAGTGGTGCCCCGGGCAGTCGGCGCCCACGCAGCCGGTGGCCTCACACATCACGCAGCGCGACTCGCACCGCAGGTACCGCTTGATGACCAGGACACGACCGTGGTCGACGACGACTGCGGCGGCTCGGGGGATCCTCATGTCGGGAGCATGCCCCAGCCGACGCCCGGACCGGCGCCCGCGCGTGGCAGGCTCACCGCACGGGCCGTTCGAAGCGCCGGCAGACGTACACGCGGCGGAACCGGGACCGAAGCTCGGCTTCCCGGTCGAGGTCGAGGACGTGCGCGAACGCGTGTCGTACCAGTGCGCCGTCGACGTCGCCGAGCAGCGCGCGGCACTCGTCCTCGCCGTCGGCGTACACGTGCAGGTACCGGAAGGTCTCGGTGAACCCGCGGCGCCGGTACCAGCCGAGTGCTGCGGCGTCCTCGCGCGTCCAGGCGTCGAGTGTGCTGGCTTTTCGGTTGCGCAACAACGGCAGTAGGTGTCTCAGCAGCGCGGAACCCACCCCGGCGCGGCGGTGGTCCGGGTGCACGGCGATCGTCTCGATCGTGGCGGCGTCGCCGGTCAGGGTGGCGTCGAGCAGCCCCACGACCTGCGCGTCCCGCACCGCGACAAGTTCTGCGACGGTGTCGTCGTGGCGCGGCTTCGCGGCACGCACGTCGTCGAAGTACGTGGTGTCGAGGAACCCGAGCACGCGGCAGCGCAGCCATTCCTGCTCGTCCGCGTCACGGTACGGACGAACGGTGAGGTCGGTACCTGGCACACCAAGACTCTGCTGGCCGCCGCCGGCACCGTCAAGCGTGTAATCGGGCGTCGGCGGATCCGGTCGTCCAGGTCTTCCGCAGCGAGAAATCTCGGCACCCTGTGCGCATCGCGGAGTGTGACAACAGTGATTCCATATATGACCTTTCCTTACCGTTCGCTCTACGAGTTCGGTAATGGACCTTCCGTAATGACGTGATCTTGGTGTAACTTCCTGCCTCGCTGGCCGGGAGCAGCTGGATGCCTCCTGGTGGTCACCTGGGAGGTCCAGTGGTCGGGGCGTGGTCGCCGCGTGTACTCGCGGCGTGTTTCGGGGTGCTGTCCGGCATCTCGACGCTGACGGTAACGGCGCCGGAGCAGGCTTCGGCGGCACCGAGGTCGGCCGTGGCAGCGGATGATCCTGGCACGCAGGCGACCGCGGATCAGGTCGAGGCGATGCGGCAGGCGCATCTGTCCGGGCGGCCGGTGGAGGTCGTGTCCCAGCGGACGGAGACGTCGCAGACGTTCGCCAACCCTGACGGGACCCTGACGTCGGAGAACACGCCGCGTGCCGCTCGCGTACAC
>JBAUUM010000021.1:0-1784 GCA_049582705.1 Actinocatenispora sp. | reverse complement strand
GTCGTCGGCGAGCCACCGGATCGCCGCCGTCACCGGCGGCAGTAGGAAGACGCCGACACCGAGCGGCACGAACGCCACCGCCAGGATGCCGAGCACCAGCAGGGGCAGCCCGAGTACGAATCCGACCAGGGCGGCGGCGAGCCCACGCCCGGCGGCCACCAGCCGCCCGGTCACCCACTGGATCCGGTCCGCCCCTGGCCAGCCGCGGGGGCCGGCCGGGGCCCGGTCGTTACCGTCCCGCACCCGACCATTGTGCGTCCTCCGCCGGCAGTAGCCGGTGGTGCTAGCACCACCACGGCTCGGGATCTACGACCCGTGCCCGGACGCCCGGCCGCCAGCAGGATCGGTGGTACCGCACGAGGGAGGCAGAAATGAGCGCTGTCGCGCAACACCGGGTCGGCCGTGGTTCGGCCGGGCGCCGTCGGCGACGTCCGTGGCCGATCGCCGTGCTCGCGGTGGCGACCGTCGCGACGACCCTGTGGGTGGTCTCGGCGTACGTGCCACCGGACATGGCCACCAGCCGCATCCCGCCCCGCAGCACCCTGCACTACGTACTGCTGGTCGCGCACATCTTCACCGCGGCGGTCGCGGCGGTCTCGGGCACGGTGCAGTTCTGGCCGTGGCTGCGGCGCCGGTTCCCGAGGCTGCACCGCTGGACCGGCCGCACGTACTTCTTCCTCGGGGTCTTCCCGTCGGCGGTGCTGGCGATCCCGGTGAGCATCTACGCGCCGCTCGGCGCGTCGAACCAGGCCGGCCTGCTCGCCCTCGACGTGCTGTGGATCATCACCGGGGTCGCCGGGTACCGGGCGGTCCGGCAGCGCCGCTACGCCGACCACCGGCGCTGGATGATCCGCAACTTCGCGCTGATCTGGGCGTCCCTGGCGTCCCGGGCCTGGATCCCGTTGATGCTGCTGGCCATCGCGCCGCAGGAGCACTCGACCACGTACCACGGTGACCAGTTGGCGATCATGCACGACCTCGCCAGCGGCAGCGCCTGGCTGGGCCTGTTCTCCACGGTGGTGATCGTCGAGGCGTACATCCAGCGTCGCTACGGCGTCCCGGCGCGACGGTCGGCCGACGCCCGGCGCATTCCCGCCCGGCCTCCGGCGCCGTCCACCGGGCAGGCCCAGGCGTCGTCCCCGCAATCCCCGACCTCTCCGGCGCCGAGCGCGCAGTGCCCGGTCTCTCCGGCGCCGGCCGGTCGGCAGACCCTGCTCTCTCCGGCGCCGGCCGCGCAGTGCCCCGTCTCTCCGGCGCCGACCGGCGCCGCCGCACCGAACCCCGACAGTGAGGGCAGCACCGTGACCACATCGACCACGCAGCGGACCGGCATCGTGACCCACCTGCTCCGGCCCGAGGAGGTACCCGTCGACCCGGGCGCACGCGCACTCGCCGCCCGGCGCCTCGACCGGGCACACGCCGACGGCCTGCTCTCCGACGAGACGGCCGGCCAGCGGCGGGACCGGCTGCGCACGGCGACCACCCGCGGCGACATCCGTACCGTGCTGGCCGGCGTCCCCCGGGCGGTCGCGCCCGCCGGGCTGGTGACCGCGCTGCGCGCCGCCTCCTGGCTGACGCTCGCCATGACCGTCGTGCAGTTCGTCGTCTGGCTGATGATCTGCGCGATCAGCCTGGAGTTCGACGCACCGTGGTGGCTGTACTCGTCGGTGCCGGCGGCGGTCGTGGTCGCGGGGCTGTGGCTGGCGGTCGACTCGTACCACCGGGCGCCGAGCCCCGCCGCCGACGCGCCCGCCGACGCGGCCCGCTCCGGAGCGGCGTAGCCC
>JBAUUM010000020.1:0-4759 GCA_049582705.1 Actinocatenispora sp. | reverse complement strand
CGGGCGGCCGGAACAGCGAGCCGTACCGGAACACCGGTCCGGCCGGGGCGCTGGGCCGGCGGGCCGGCCGGGACGCTGAGCCGGCGTGCCGGCCGGGACGCTGAGCCGTACCGGCTGTGGTGCCGTGCCGCCCGATCTGCCCGGTAGGGTGCCGATCTCGGCGCGGTGCGGGTTCTGGCCCGTTCCATGGTGCGGTGTAGGGATCTTCACGACCGGGTATTGCCTGGTCATGGCTTACCTGTCTGGACGTGTTCGTTCCGCAGCGGGCACATGTGCGATCGCGACCCTGGTACTGGTCCTCGCGTTCGGTAACCCGGCGTTTGTCGACTGGGTGCACCGCAACGAGTCGGACCAGACGGGGCTCGGTCTGTTTCTGCGGACGCTCGCCTGGCCGAGCTGGCATCTGAGACCCATAAACGGGTCCGGTGAGGCACTCCGTGACCTCATCGCCGCGGACCTCACGGCCATCCTGCTGATCGTGCTGGTCGCGGTACTCGTCGGTGCCGTCATCTCGCGCGGCGGCTTCGGCGTCTTCCTGGCCGGCTGGGGCTGCTTCATCATCGCCGCCGGCGTGGCCGGTTTCCTCGCCGCCTTCATCGGGCACGACGCCTCGATCCACGGGTCGATGATCGCCGCGGCGGGCGGGGCGACCTACGGCATGTTCGTCGGCTGGTTGATAGGTCTCGCTGCCATCACCGGCAAACACTGATCGGTCGGACCCAGCACAACGCTGGCGGCGTTCTCGCTCGCTTGCCTACCTACTTCGTAGGCGGCGCTCGCTCGGGCCTTGCCAGCGTTGCGCTGGGCCTCGACCGATCCGGGTCGGGGACCGCATCACCAGAGAGGTTTGGGCGCCGGCCTCCTTCGTCGGCGGCGTCGAGGGAGCAGGCGGTGGCCCCGTCCGGGCGGGACGGGGCCACCGGTGCCGCGAGTGCGGGCTACTCCGGGCGGTGCTCCTGCATCGCCCGGTAGATGTCGTCCGGGGTGAGCAGGCCGGTGACCCTGGTGCTGTCGTGTACGGCGACCCAACCCGTGCCGCCCTCCAGCAGTACGGCGAGGGCGTCGCGCAGGGTGGCCGTGGACGGCACGGTCGGCGGGTCGCCGGCGCGCGCGAAGCCGTCGACGGTTGCGGGGTCACGCAGTGCCGACGCCGGGATCGCGGTGACGCCGAGGCGCTTGATGCCGCGGTCGGCGCCGACGAACTCGGCGACGAACGCGCTGGCCGGCCGGCCCAGGATCTCCGCCGGCGGCGCGTACTGCTCCAGTTTGCCGCCCTCGGACAGCACGGCGATCTTGTCGCCGAGCCGGACCGCCTCGTCCACGTCGTGGGTCACGAACACGACCGTCTTGCGGACCTCGGCCTGCAGTCGCAGGAACTCCTCCTGCAGCCGCGCCCGCGCGATCGGGTCCACGGCGCTGAACGGCTCGTCCATCAGCAGTACGACGGGGTCCGCGGCCAGCGCGCGGGCCACCCCGATGCGTTGCCGCTGCCCGCCGGACAGCTCGTTCGGGTACCGCTTCGCGTACTGGTCGGCGTCGAGGCCGACGAGGTCCAGCAGTTCGGTCACCCGGTCGTCGATACGAGATCGTGACCAACCCAGCAGCCGTGGCACGGTGGCCACGTTCTGCGCGACCGTCTGGTGTGGAAAGAGCCCCACATCCTGGATGGCGTAACCGATCCGTCGCCGGAGCGTGACGGGGTCGGCGTCGGTGATGTCCTCGTCGTCGAGGCAGATCCGGCCGCCGGTCGGCTCCACCAGGCGGTTGATCATCCGCAAAATGGTGGACTTTCCGCAACCGGACGGTCCTACCAGGGTGACCAGTTCGCCGGCGGCCACGGAGAGATCCAGCTCCGCGACGGCGACGGTCCCGTTCGGGTAGGACTTGCTCAGCCGGTCCAGACGGATCTCGGCGGCGCCCCCCACCGACTGCGGATCGCCGGTGCTCACGGGGGTGGAGCGGGACTCGGGCTCGGACCGTTCTCGTCCCGACCGCTCCGCAGGGGTAGCGTCCACTCGTGTCCTCTCTTCACGGAGCTTCTTCTCACGTGCTGGCGGCGGTCACCGGCGGCGCGGGAAACCCCTGGTTCTCCTGGACTTACGTGCGCGAGAACACCCACACGCTGCTCTCCGCCTTCCAGCAGCATGTCGAACTGACCGCGATCTCGGTGCTCATCGCAACCGTGATCGCGGTGCCACTCGGCGTGCTGGCACACCGGGTCTCCTGGCTCACCGGTCCGATCCTCGCACTTTCCAGCGTGCTGTACACCATCCCCTCGCTGGGTCTGTTCGCCATCCTGGCGCCGTTCGTCGGCCCGTACGCCTCGACCGTGGTGATCGGTCTGGTGCTGTATGCCCTGCTGGTGATCGTCCGGAACACCCTGACCGGTCTGCGTCAGGTGCCGGTCGGTGTGCGGGCAGCCGCGGAAGGCATGGGCTACGGCAGATTCGGCCTGCTCGCCCGGATCGAGCTGCCGTTGTCGTTGCCGAGCATCATGACGGGACTGCGGATCGCAACGGTGTCCACCGTCGCGATGGTGACCGTAGGTTCGGCGGTCGGCGGGTACGGCGGTTTCGGTGAGCTGATCCTGGAAGGCTTCCGGAACAACTTCTACAAGGCGCAGATCATGACGGCGACGATCGCGACCGTCCTGCTCGCCCTCGTACTCGACCTGTGCCTGATCGGCCTGGCCCGGCTGGTCACGCCCTGGACCCGCCGGAGGAGTTCGTGAACGTCGTCAACCAGGCCTGGATCTGGCTCAACGATCCGCTGAACTGGACCAACTCCGACGGCATTCTGGCGTTGACCTGGCAGCACCTGTGGATCTCCGCGGTGGCCGTGGCGATCGGCTGTATGGTCGCCTGGCCGGTCGGGATCTGGCTCGGCCACCTCGGCCGGGGCAGCTCGGTGACGGTGGCGGTCGCGAACCTGACCCGTGCGGTACCGACGCTGGCCCTGTTGTCCATCTTTCCGCTGACGTTCCTCGGTTTCGGTTCCTGGTCGGCGATCATCGCGCTGGCGATCTTCGCGGTCCCGCCGCTGTTGGGCAACGCGGTACTGGGTCTGCGTGAGGTGGACCCGAGCGCGCGGGACGCCGCGTACGGCATGGGGTTGTCCTCCTGGCAGGTGCTGTGGCAGGTGGAACTGCCGCTCTCGGTGCCGTACCTGGCCACCGGGTTCCGGACCGCGGCGGTCCAGGTGGTCGCGACCGCGACACTGGCCGCTCTGGTGGGCGGGCCGGGCCTCGGCGCGATCATCAGTCAGGGCTTCGGTCTGGGGCTGGCGTCCGGCGGCGGGCAGGTACTCGCCGGCGGGCTGCTGGTGGTGGCGCTCTGCCTGATCGTCGAGGGCCTTCTGGTGTTCGGGGAGCGCGCCGTGACGCCGCAGTCGTTGCGCCCGAAGCGTCGCCCGTCCCGACTGCGGGCCGCGTTCGCCCGCTGACGGTGTGCGCCGGCCGGACGGGCCCTGGCGGTAGATCACATAACGGCCAGGTGACGGGCCGATCGCTGGATAACAATGGGGGCGATCAGGTTGCGGGACGGCCACCGCCGGGGTTCCATTGTCGGGCGCGGACGGCACCGTGTCTGGTGGTCACCGGGAACGGTGTCGCCGAGGGCGCGCCGACCGCTCGTCGGACACGCGGCCGACCAACAAGGGTCGAGCCGGGACACGGAAGGCGGGCAGTGATGAGGATGCAGCCGTCCCGGGTAGCACTCGGGGTACTGGCTGGGCTGTCGGCGGCGTTCCTTGCCGCCGGCTGTGGACAGGCCGGTTCGTCCGGCACCAAGAAGGACACGGCGGTCAAGGGCGTCGGATGCGCCCCGGTCGCCGGAGACAAACTGGTGCTGCTGAAGGACGACAAGAACCTCCAGAATTCGGACAATATCGTTCCCGCGGTCAACGCCACGGTGGCCAAGCCGGCGTTGCTCGCGAACCTTGACAAGGTCTCGGCGGCGCTGGACACGGCGAAGCTGGTGCAGCTGAACAAGCAGGCGGACATCGACCGGGTGCCGCCGGAGAAGGTCGCGGCCGACTTCGCGAAGGCCAACGACCTGACCAAGGGCGTGCAGAAGGGCTCCGGCTCGATCACCATCGGGGCCGCCGACTTCAGCGAGAACAAGACCATCGGCTACCTGTACAAGACCGTGCTGGACGCGGCCGGCTACTCGGCGACCGTCAAGACGATCGGCAACCGGGAGCTGTACGAGCCTTCGCTGGAGAAGGGTCAGATCCAGGTGGTGCCGGAGTACGCGGCCACCCTGACCGAGTTCCTGAACCAGAAGGCCAACGGCAAGACCGCCGAGCCGATGGCCTCGCCGGACATCGACACCACGATGGCGGCGCTGACCAAGCTGGGCGACAAGTACGGCCTGAAGTTCGGCAAGGCGTCCGACGCCGCGGACAAGAACGCGTTCGGTGTCACCACGGCGTTCGCGGACAAGTACAAGGTGTCCACGCTGTCGGACTTCGCGAAGAAGTGCAGCGGCAAGAAGACGGTGCTGGGCGGCCCGCCGGAGTGCCCGAAGCGGTCCTTCTGCCAGGAGGGCCTGGAGAAGACGTACGGGATCGCCTTCGGCAAGTTCACCCAGCTCGACGCCGGTGGTTCCCAGTCCAAGAACGGGCTCAAGACCGGCAAGGTCAGCATCACGTTGCTGCTGACCTCGGACGCGGCGCTCGCCTGACCGCGACCGTCATGACCGTGTGAACGCGGGTCGGCCCCTGGCGGGGCCGGCCCGCGTCGTCGTTCCTGGTTCCCGGC
>JBAUUM010000019.1:0-4112 GCA_049582705.1 Actinocatenispora sp. | reverse complement strand
GGCCGACGCCCCGGACCGGGCGACGCGCTCCGGCGCTCAGCACCGGACGGCCGGCGCTCCGGGCCGGACGATGCCGGCCAGTGCTCCGAGCGGGACGGCGCAGGCCGGTGCTCCGGACCTGCGGATGCCGTCCAGTGCTCCGGACCGGGCGACGCGGGCCACTGCCCGGGGTCGGCCGGCTCCGCGAAATACATCGCGGTCGGTTCGTCACCGGACATCGGGTATTCCCGGGAGGAACCGGCCCACCCCAGATCGGTCAACGTCCGCCGGATCGGGGGAGCCACGTCCTCTCGGCGCTTCTGCCGCTTGCGTCGCCCCAGCACCGATTCACGGTACCCAGAGTGACAGGATTCCCGCAGCCCAGAAGTGTTACACGCCACCATGACAAAGCGGACGGCCGCCGATGACGAGAAATCCTCCATCTCACGGAAGGTCTAGCGAAACTTCCTGACTAGCGGGATAGTTGCGTCGACGTGCACCTTCCCGCCTCAGGAGCACCAGATGACAAGTACCGCATCCTCCCCCCGGCCGGCCATGGTGTCCCGGCGGAGTGTGCTCGGCGGCGCGGCCGCCCTCACCGGCGCCCTCATCGTTCCGGGCAGCGCACTCGCGGCGCCCTCCGTCCCGCACCGGGCCCACCCGCACACCGATGACGCGCCGGTCAACTACCACGCGTACACGAACTTCCTCGACTGGCACTCCGGCGACAAGGACGGTGCCGTCGTCTGGCCGGGCCTGCGCACCGGCATCGTGATCGGCCGCCCGGCCGGCACCACCAGCTACACCGACCCGCACACGGGTACGACGGCCGACTGGGAGTACGCGACGTGGACGTCGCCCACCCACCGGCTGCCCGACAGCGCCACCGAGCTGGTCGCCTCGTGGAACGCGGACACCCCCGCGGGCACCTGGATCCAGATCGAGATGCAGGGCAACTACAACGACGGCAAGACCACCCCGTGGTACGTCATGGGCCGCTGGGCGTCCGGCGACGGCGACATCCGCCGCACCTCCCTGGACGACCAGGGTGACGACTACTCCGGCGTGTACACCGACACGTTCCAGGTGGACTCCAGCGACGCCGCCGACGGCATCGTGCTCACCGACTACCAGCTGCGCGTCACGCTGTACCGCACCCCGGGCAGCCACCGCACGCCGCTGGTGTACCGGGTCGGCGCGTTCGCGTCCAAGATCCCGCCGCGGTTCGACGTCGAGGCCAGCACGTTCGGCCTGCGGCGCGGCGTGGAGCTGCCGGTGCCCCGCCTCTCGCAGGACGTGCACGTCGGCGAGTACCCCGAGTACGACGGCGGCGGCGAGGCCTGGTGCAGCGCCACCTCCACCACGATGGTGTTGGAGTACTGGGGCAAGCACCCGACCGCGCGCCAGCTCGCCTGGGTCGACCCGAGCTACCAGGACCCGCAGGTCGACTACTCGGCCCGGTTCGTCTACGACTACCAGTACGAGGGCTGCGGGAACTGGCCGTTCAACGCCGCGTACGCCGCGTCGTACGGCGGCCTGGACACGATCGTCACCCAGCTCCGTTCGCTGAACGAGGCGGAGCAGCTGATCAGCCACGGCATCCCGGTGGTCTGCTCGGTCTCGTTCTACGAGTCGGAACTGGACGGTGCCGGCTACAACACCTCCGGCCACCTGCTCACGATGATCGGGTTCACCGACGAGGGCGACGTGATCATCAACGACCCGGTGTCACCGGACGACGAGGGCGTCCGCCGGGTGTACAAGCGGCACCAGTTCGAGACGATCTGGCTGCGCACCCAGCGCCACCTGACCAGCGGCAGCATCGGCAGCGGAAGCGGTGGTGTGGCCTACCTGTACAAGTCGGCGCGCCTGCCGTGGCCGAGCGTGACCAACCGCCGGAACCCCGGCTGGGGCAACTGACCTCTCATCCCGGCGCGCCGTGGCACCCCCCGGCCGCGGCGCGCCACCCCTTCAGTCCTTCTGGTCGTCGCCGGCGAGGGCGGCGCGCAGCCGCTCCTTCTCGTCACGGTGCTTCTGCACCGAACCCTCGATCGTGTCGGCCATCTGCTCCCGCCAGCGCCGCAGCAGCAGGTACGAGAGGGGCATCGACACCAGCAGGGCGATCATCAGCGTCAGGAACAGGTTCAGCTTGAACGGCAGGGTCGCCGCGGCGATCGCGACGAACAGGCCGATCCGCCCGAGGGTGTACTTGATCGCGGGGCTCACGGACCATCTCCTCACTTCTCATTCGACCCAGCGGATACCGAAGAACCACGCCGGCGCGTACGCCAGGACGGCCAGCGCGGCGCCGACCGACCCGGTCACCAGCGCCGGCAGGCCGGCGGCCAGGTGCGACAGCCCGTAGGCGGCGGCACCCCCGACCAGCAGCGCGAACACCACGGCGAGCAGCGCGATGGCGATCCGGGTACGGACCTCGCGCCAGGCCCGGTACTCCTCCACGTACAGCCAGACCGCCAGCACGGCGGTCAGCCAGCCGCGGGACGAGCCGATGCTGCCGATCCCGACCAGGGAACTCAGCACGTCGATCACGGTGAGCACGACGAAGGCCACCAGCAGCGCGGCCACGGCCGCGACCACCAGGTCACCGAACCGCTCGACCCGCCCGTCCGGGTCGCGACGCGGGAACGTCGCGGACCGACCCGCCATCACCGGACTCCTTCGCGACCGTCACACACCACGGCCGTATCGCCGCATCGGGTCCGTTCGTCACCGGACACCCGCACCCGAGGGTACGCGGGGCGGCCGGGCCGCCCGCGTACCGGCATCATCGGCGACGTGCTCGACGTCGCCGGCTATCTGCGCCGCATCTCGTACTCCGGTCCGGTCCGTCCCGATGCGGCCACGTTGACCGCCCTGCACCGGGCGCATCTCGCGGCCGTGCCGTACGAGAACCTGGACATCCAGCTGGGCCGGCCGCCGACGCTGTCGCCGGAGGCGCTGTACGACAAGATCGTGTGCCGCGGGCGGGGCGGCTTCTGCTTCGAACTGAACGGCGCGTTCGGCCTGCTGCTCACCGCGCTCGGGTTCGAGGTGCGGCACGTCGAGGGCGCGGTGCACCGGCGCCGGCACGGCGAGGCGGCCTGGGGCAACCATCTCGCCCTCCTGGTGCGCACCGACCGGGGCACGATGGTGGCGGATGTCGGTCTCGGTGACGGTTTCCTGGCGCCGCTGCCGCTGGAGATCGGCACGTACCGGCAGGGGCCGCTCACCTACCACCTGCGCCGGGAACTGTCGGACGTGTGGCGCATGGTGCACCACCCGGACGGGAACTGCGAGGGTTTCGAGTTCCGCACCGCCCGGCGCGCGCTGCCCGACTTCGCCGCCCGCTGCACCCGGCTCGGCACCGACCCCGACTCGCCGTTCGTGCGGGCGCTGGTGGTGCAGCAGGCCCGGCCGGACCACTCCCTGACCCTGCGGGCGCGGTCGCTGTCGCGGCGGGGCCCGACCGTACGGGAGGAACGGGAGATCGCCGACCAGGCCGACTTCGAGGACGTACTGGCCGGCGAGTTCGGCGTGCCGGTGGCCACCCTCGACGCGGCGTCACGCGACCGGCTGTGGCACAACGCCCGCGAGCAGCACGTCGGATGGCTGGCACGTGAGGCGGGACGGCCGTGACGACCGCGCCGATATGATGCCGCCGTGTCCCTCATGCGCCTGCTGTGCTGCCTCGTGGTGTTCCTCATCGTCGCCGGTGGCCTGGTGACCACGATCGTCCTGGTCACCCGCAAGAACAAGACGCCACCCGGTGGGGCGGCGCCGCAGAACCACGGCTTCCACCCCCAGTCCGGGCCGTACGGGCCGCCGCGGCCGGACGAGGCCAACCCGTTCGGGCAGGCGTACGGCACCAGCCCGGAACCGAACTCGGCGCCGCCCAGTTCCGCGC
The DNA here is from genome assembly GCA_049582705.1 of Actinocatenispora sp. Taxonomy (GTDB): domain Bacteria; phylum Actinomycetota; class Actinomycetes; order Mycobacteriales; family Micromonosporaceae; genus Actinocatenispora. The sequence goes on along the minus strand of JBAUUM010000019.1, from coordinate 229 downwards.
AGCCGTACTCCGGCCCGCCCAGTTCCGCGCAGCCGTACTCGGGGCCGCCCACCTCCGCGCAGCCGTACTCGGCCCAGCAGCCGTACTCCGGCCAGCCGTACCCGGGCCAGCCCCAGTCCGGGCCGCCGCAGTCGGGGCCGCCCGGATGGACGCCGCCCGGCGCGCAGCCCGGATACGGCCAGCCGTACCCGCCCACCGGCCCGACCTCGGGGCCACCACAGCGCTGAGC
>JBAUUM010000018.1:0-1637 GCA_049582705.1 Actinocatenispora sp. | reverse complement strand
CAACAGGTCCCTGACCTGACGGGCGGCGGTACGCCCGGCGCGGTTGGCACCGATCGTGCTGGCCGACGGCCCGTAACCGACCAGGTACAGCCGAGGCTCCCGCACCACGCGGGTGTCGACGACGCGGAACCGGCCGGTACGTTCGCGCAGGCCGAGCGGCGCCAGATGTTCCAGGGCGGGACGGAATCCCGTGCACCAGAGGATGACGTCGGCGGCCACCTCCCGGCCGTCGGCCCAGGCGACACCGGTGGGCGTGATCCGGGTGAACATCGGCCGCCGGCGTAACGCGCCGCGCTCGATCGCGGCCCGTACCCGTGGGCCGGCGACCAGTCCGGTCGCGCTGACGACGCTGCCGGGCGGCAGGCCGTCCCGGACGCGGCGGTCGATCTCCGCGACGGCCGCCCGGCCCAGTTCCTCGCTGAACGGCCCGTCCCGGTACACCGGTGGCCGGCGGGTCACCCATGTCGTCGTGGTCACCTCGGAGACCTCGGCGAGCAGCTGCGTGGCGGACGCGCCGCCACCGACCACCACGACGTGCCGTCCGGCGAACTCCGCCGCGTCCCGGTAGTCGGCCGTGTGCAGCTGCCGCCCCCGGAACGCCTCCCGTCCCGGGTAGTACGGCACGAACGGTCGTTCCCACGTGCCGGTGGCGTTGACGACCGCGCGGGCGCTCCAGCGGTCCGTACCGGTCTCCACGAGCAGCCGGTCCCCCGGCCCGTACCGCACGGCGGTGACGTCCACCGGCCGGTGCACGGGCAGCCCGAGGCTCCGTTCGTACCGGGCGAAGTAGTCCGGAATCGCCTGGCGTGCCGGCGATGCGGGGTTCATGTCCGGTACCGGCATGCCGGGCAGTTCGTGCACCCCGTGCACCGCGTCCAGTGACAGCGACGGCCACCGGTGCTGCCAGGCACCACCGGGCGCCGGCGCGTGGTCGAGCACCACGAAGCCGTCGCCGGGCACGAACCCGTAGCCACCCAGGTGGTAGGCGCTGGCCAGGCGGGCCGGCCCGGCTCCGATCACCACGACGTCCACCGCGCGTTCGGTACCCATGCCGGGTGCAACCGGCCGCCACGGCCCGGACTTCCCGGAAGGGCCGTCGCGTTGCGCACAGCCTTCCGGGCGTCCCGGCGGCCCCCACAGGGCCCCGCCGGCCCTCGCGGGACCCCGCGGCGGGACCCCCAGGTCCGGACCGCGAGGCGGTCAGCGGAAGTCACGCGACGTGGACCGCACCGCCAGCGGCAGCGCGTCGAGGAGGTCGGCCACCAGGTTGACGACGCCGTCGGCGCGTTCCAGCCGGCCCCGTACCAGCAGCGCCGGCGCCGACCGGGCCGCCCGGCGGTAGCGCTGCCAGACACCCGGTGAGCAGATCACGTTGAGCATGCCGGTCTCGTCCTCCAGATTCACGAACGTGACCCCGCCCGCGGTCGCCGGCCGCTGCCGGTGCGTGACCACCCCGCCGACCAGGACCCGGCGGCCGTCCTCGACGTGGTGGATCTCCGCGATCCGGACCGCGCCCATCGCGTCCAGCCGGTCCCGGGCGAACTCGGTGGGATGGCTGTCGGTGGACAGCCCCGTCGCCCACACGTCGGCGGCGATGCGTTCCACCGCGTCCATGCCGGGCAGGGTGGGCGCGCGGG
>JBAUUM010000017.1:0-1533 GCA_049582705.1 Actinocatenispora sp. | reverse complement strand
ACGGAGTCATTCTCCACGCAGAGGAGTTTAGCTTGACGCCAAGCGAGAACGAAGTAGCCTGGAATCAAGTTACTTGATACCAAGCTAGTAGTCGCCGGGTGAGTGGAGACCTGCAACCCCGGCCGAGGAGGTCGTCATGCTCGCTGGCTACGTCGCGGTCACCGTCGTGGCTGCGATCTCGTACGCGTCCGCCGCCGTCCTGAACTTCACCCACAACGCATCCGTGGCCGCGACCGCGGCGAGGCTGCGGATACCGCTTTCGTGGCAGACCTGGCTGGGATTCCTGCTCGCCGCGGGCTCGCTCGGTCTGGTGGCGGGATTCGCCGTCCCGGCGTTTGGAACGGCTGCGGCCTGCGGCCTGGTCCTGTACTTCCTGATCGCATCCGGTGCCCACCTCCGGGCACGTGACACCCGGCTCCTCGCCTGGGCCAACTGGGCCGGGTTCTTCGCTCTGGCCGTGGCCGCTCTGGTGGTGGGCCTCGTCTACCACGGTCCCTGGTGACGGCGCCACGGACGGCGGGGACACACGGCCGGAGAACGCGAAGGCCGCGGCTGTTAGCTTCTCCGATCATGGGACACCGGGATGAGACCAGGACGGCCTACGACGGGGTCGTCGAGCTCTACGCGTCGATGTTCGCCGACCGGCTGGAGTCGCAGCCGTTCGCGCGCGCCATGATCGGGACCTTCGCCGAACTGGTGCGCGGGACCGGGAACCCGCGGGTGGCCGATGTCGGGTGCGGGCCCGGACATGTCACGGCCATGCTGCACGACCTGGGGTTGGACGTCTTCGGGCTCGACCTCTCCCCGGCCATGGTCGACCACGCCCGGCAGGCCCATCCGGAGCTGCGGTTCGACGAGGCACGGATGGAGGCCCTGCCGGTGGAGGACCGCACGCTCGGCGGCGTACTGGCCCGCTACTCGATGATCCACACGCCGCCCGGGGAAGTGCCCGCGCTGCTCACCGAGCAGGCGCGTGTCCTGGCACCTGGGGGCCTGCTCCTGGTCTCGTTCTTCGCGACCGACGGACCGGAGCCGGTCCGCTTCGACCACAAGGTGACGCCCGCGTACAGCTGGCCGGTGGACCGGTTCGCCGAGCTGCTCGCCGGGGCCGGGGTGACACCGTTCACCAGGCTGGTCCACGACCCGGAATCGGAGCGGGGCTTCCTGGACGCCCACCTGCTCGCCCGCCTCCCGTAGCGCGCGCCGTGGCCCTGCGGTAGGTCATCCGTGTGGATGGCAAGCGTCTGAACCGTCACCGACAAGCTGGCACAGCGGTGCCCGCCGTACTCGTCGGCCGGCACCGCGCGTTCATGTCCGGAGTGGGTCATGGACTCGACTGGTGCTGCTGCTGTTGCGGCCCAGCGTGACCGCGGTGGCCGAGGGCGCGCGGGCGTCCGGCGCGGGCGGTGCGCTGCGCGAGCAGCTCGGCGTCGTCGCCACCGACCTGGTCTTCCCGCCGAGGGTGTCCATCGCGGCGCTGCTGTTTGCCACGATCATCTCGGTGTACAAGCCGTGGCGGACCACGCCGCTGGC
>JBAUUM010000016.1:0-1669 GCA_049582705.1 Actinocatenispora sp. | reverse complement strand
GCGCACAACGGTGCGAGCGGCCGGGGCCGGCGGATGGCGCAGCGGCTCGGTCGCGCGCTGCCCGGCACCATCGTCACCACCTCCGGTGGCTGCGCCGCGCACCTGGCCGCCGAACTCGGCTCCGACCGGGTACGTGAGCTGTCCGCCTGGCTGTCCGACGGGCACGGCCCGGACCCGGACACGCTGCGGCCGCTGACCGTCGACGGGCGGCGGGCCCGGCTCGGACTCCAGGACTCCTGCCACCTGCGCAACGCGCTCGGCGTCTGGCGCGAGCCCCGTGACCTGTTGGCCCGGCTCGGTGACTACGTGGAGGTGCCGGACGCCGGCTCCTGCTGCGGCGCCGCCGGGTCCTACTCGGTGCTGCGGCCGGCGGACTCGCGGGCGGTACTGGAACCGAAGCTGGACGCCATCGAACGGCTCGACCTCGACTACCTGGTGGTGGTGAACCCCGGCTGCTACCGGCAGGTCGCGCAGGGCCTGCGGCGCCGCCGGTCCGCCACCCGCGTCGTACACCTCGCGGAGCTGCTCGTCGCACGCCCGTGACCCCGGTACGGCGCCGCCGGTGCGATCGCTGCCGGTGACCGACGGCCGGGCATGTGGGTCGCACCGGGCATCGGGACGCCCCCAGGTACCGTGTGCGCGTTGCCAGCTCGCGACCGCCCGTGTCGCGCCGCCATCCGGGAGACGACGTGCGTGACATCGCCGTGTTCAGTGGTTCCGCCCACCCCGAGCTCGCCGCGCAGATCTGCGACCACCTGGAGGTTCCGCTGCACCCGTGCCGGGTGAGCCGGTTCGCCAACGACTGCCTGGAGGTGCAGCTGCAGGCGAACTGCCGGGAGCGCGACGTCTACCTGGTGCAGCCGCTGGTGGCGCCGGTGCAGGAGAACCTGGTCGAGCTGCTGCTGATGGCCGACGCGGCCCGGGGAGCCTCCGCGGCGCGGATCACCGTGGTGATGCCGCACTTCGCGTACGCCCGGTCGGACAAGAAGGACGCGCCGCGCATCTCGATCGGCGGCCGGCTGGTCGCCGACCTGCTCGTCACCGCGGGCGCGGACCGGGTCCTGACGATGACCCTGCACGCCCCGCAGGTACACGGCTTCTTCGGCGTCCCCGTCGACCACCTGCACGCCCTGCGTGAACTTGCTCACCACTTCCGGCACCACGACCTGTCCAACGGCGTCGTGGTCTCGCCGGACCTCGGGAACGCCAAGCCGGCGTCGGCGTTCGCGCGGATGCTGGGCGTTCCGGTGGCGGCGGGCGCGAAGCAGCGCTTCGCCGACGACCGGGTCAGCATCTCCTCGGTCATCGGTGAGGTGACCGGTCGGGACGTGATCGTGCTGGACGACGAGATCGCCCGGGGCAGCACGATCCTGGAACTGCTGGACAGGCTGCGTGAGCTGGACGCCCGCAGCATCCGGGTGGCCTGCACGCACGGGCTGTTCTCCGACGGCGCGCTGGACCGGTTGACCTCGCAGCCCGACGTGCTGGAGATCGTCTGCACCAACACGGTTCCGGTGCCGCACGAGCGGCGCACGGACAAGCTGCGGGTACTGTCGATCGCTCCGGCGCTCGCCGAGGCGATGCGTCGCATCCACAACGGCGAGTCGGTCAGCGCGTTGTTCGAGACGTCCTGACCACCTGGACGTGACGTTGAGCGGTCCTCCCGGGC
>JBAUUM010000015.1:0-6745 GCA_049582705.1 Actinocatenispora sp. | reverse complement strand
GACCAGACCGGCGACCTCGGGGCGGCGGGCGTCGGCGTCGATGGTCAGGTGTCCGCCGCCCAGCAGCGGCACCACGGCGGGGAAGCTGGCCTGCGGCTCCGGACGCGCGGTGCCGATCAGTACCGGGACCGGACCGGTGGGCGACGCGTCCCGGCCGACGGGCAGCTCCATCACCGTGGCGTCCCAGCCGGTGCCGAGCCAGCCGGGGACCAACCGGTGCGCCGCCGCGGTCAGCTCCTCGCAGATCCGGGACTGCTCCACCGTGGCACCGTCGGTGTGCGCCTGGTCCGCCCCCGGTAGGTCGAGTTCGGCGTGCACCGCGCGTACCTGTGCGACTGCTTCCCGATGTGCGGCGACGGCTCGTCCGAACATCGCCCGTACGCTGGGCACCCACCGACCTCCCGAGGATGGAAACCTGCCAGGCGCGAGCGACGTTACCGCATCGCACCCAGCACGGTCCGCGACCGTTTCCCCGTCCGGCGTCCGGGCACCTCACCCATGGTCGACACCGAAGCCCGCCGGCAGCGCCAACCCGAGCCGGTCGGCGAAGAAAGCGAGCAGGTCGGCGTGCCAGTCGCGCTGCCGGCTGGTCGCGCCGGCGCCGTGCCCGACGTCCGGCTTGCGACGCAGCAGCACCGGCCGGCCGGACCCGGTGGCGTACTGCAGCGCCGCGCACATCTTGCGGGCGTGCGCGGGGTGCACCCGCGTGTCGTTCTCCCCCACCTGGAGCAGCGCGGCCGGGTACCGGGCGCCCGGCGTGACACGACGGTACGCCGAGATCCGGTACAGCCACTCGAACTGCTCGGGGTCCGTGCCGGTGCCGAAACCGTCGGCCCACTGGCCGCCGCCGAGGTGCTCGTAGCGCAGCAGGTCCAGCACCGGTACCTGCATGACCGCCGCCGCGAACCGGTCCGGCTCCTGGGTGATCGCCGCGCCGACGGTGAGTCCGCCCTTGCTGCCGCCCACCGCGCCGGACAGCGCCGGCGTGGTGCAGCCGCGCTCGACGAGCGTCCGGGCGCAGGCCAGGTAGTCGTCCACCGGGTTCTGCTGGTGCGCCCGCATGCCGGCGGCGAACCAGTCCGCGCCGTACTCGCCGCCGCCGCGCAGGTTGGTCAGCACGTACCGGCCGCCGGCCAGTACCCAGGCCAGCCGCTGCGGCGAGTACCGGGGCGGCCAGGAGACGTTCCAGCCGCCGTAGCCCTCGACGATCGTGGGCAACGGCCGGTCGGGGGCCGTACCGGCGGGCGAGAGCACGAACATCGGCACCCGGGTGCCGTCCGGTGAGGTCGCGAACAGCTGGGTGACGTCCACGCCGGGCACCGGCGGCGCGTCCGCGGGCAGGTACGGGTCGGCCACCAGCCGGGCCGCGTCGTGGTCGAGGCGCAGTACCCGGGGCGGGGTGACGTGGTCGGTGTAGGTGACCCGGCCCCGGCCTTCCATCGTCACGGTGCCGGCGCCGGGCGGCGCGACGGGGCGCGGCGGTCGACTCCCCTCGGGGTCGTGCAGGCTGAGCCGGCTGACGACGTGATGGCGGTGCGCGGCGAGGACCCCGTGCGGGGTGACCGCGTAGTCGTAGAGGATGTCGTCCCGCTCGGCGACGACGTCGTGCCAGCGTGCGGGCGTCGGGTCGGCGGGGTCGGCGGTCACCAGTCGCCACCTCGGGGCGTCCAGCGTGGTGAGCAGGTAGAGCCGGTCGTCCGGGCCGAACGCGGCGAGGCTCAGCGCGTCGGGGCCGGCGACGACCGGCACGGCCTCGTGCGTGCCGGGCTCCGCGGCGGTCGGCACCAGGTGCACGTCGCTGCGGGTGTTGGAGCCGTGCACCGAGGTCACCGCGAGCCACTCGCCGGACGGCGCGGTGGAGAGCAGGTACTCGCGGCCGGCCGGCGCATCCGCGCCGAACACGAGCACGTCGTCCTGCGGCGCGGTACCGACCAGGTGCCGCCACACCTGGCAGCGGCCCAGGCCAAGGTCCAGGCAGCGCTGGTAGTGGAAGCCGGTGGAGTCCGGCAACCAGGCGACCTCGCTGGGATAGCCGACGTCGGCGAGTACTCCGACGTCCGACGAGGAGTCGACGTCCAGGACCCGCAGGGTGGCCAGGTCGGCGCCGCCCTCGGTCAGGTTGTACGCGAGGTACCGGCCGTCGGGCGACGGCGTGGCGGCGTCCAGGCCCACCGTGTGCCGTGCGGACCCGGCGGCCGGGTCGATCAGCACCCGCTCGGTGCCGTCCGGCTCGCGCAGTACGCAGACGGGGTGCTCGGCGTCCGCCGCGCGCCGGGTCAGGAAGAGCCGGCCGCCGGCCTCGACGGGTCGCGTCATCTCGTCGGCGGCGAGCGCGGCCAGTTCGCGCCGCCAGCGTTCACGGGTGCCGGCGAGGCCGGTGAAGTACCGGTCGCTCAGCGCGTCCTGCGCGGCGGTCCAGGCCCGGGTCTCGGCGGTGTCGTCCTCCAGCCAGCGGTACGGGTCGACGACCGTGCGGCCGTGCCGGTGTTCGACGGTCCCGCCGCGCGGCGTGTCGGGGTAACGCACCCGGGCCTCCACAAAGTTGAGTGACTGTCACTCAAGATTGTGGCGCCGACCGGACCCGGGGACCAGCACCCGGGGAGGGACGTGGGTCACGGCCGCCGGCCGGCCCGACCCTCAGCCCGGGTCGACCGGCGGGGACGTGGACCCGCCGCGGGCCCGCCCGCCGATGCCGGCGAACAGGTCGTCCTCGGGCAGCGTCACCTCGACCAGCGACCGGGCGAGGTGGTAGTCCTCGGTGGGCCACGCCTCCCGTTCGATGTCCCGGGGATGCGCGAAGAAGGGATGGTCCGGGTCCATCTGGGTGGCGTGGGCCAGGGCCGCGCGGTCCCGGGTCTCGAAGTACTCGGCGCACCGGATGCGGGTGGTGACCGACAGGTCGCCCGTGTCGTCCGGCCAGTCGGCCAGCACCGGCCCCATCCGGGACTCCACGCCGCGCGCGACCATCGCGTCGTGCAGGGCCTGGAACCAGGCGCGCGACAGGGTCGCCTGGTAGTACAGCTTGAGCGGCTGCCAGGGTGGGCCGGCGTCCGGGTACCGGGACGGGTCGGACGCCGCCTCGAACGCCGCCACGGTCACCGCGTGCGTGTTGATGTGATCGGGGTGCGGGTAGCCCCCGGTCTCGTCGTACGTGACGACCACGTGCGGCTGGAAGTCGCGGATCGCGGCGACCAGTCGACCGGCCGCGACCTCCACCGGCTGCGCCGCGAAGGAGCCGGCGGGCACCGGGTCGCCGCGCTGCGGCAGGCCGGAGTCGACGAACCCGAGGAAGCGCTGCCACACCCCGAGGATCCGGCGCGCGGCGTCCATCTCGCGCCGGCGGACCGCGGCGAGGTTCTGCCGTACGTCGGGTCTGTCCAGTCTCGGGTTGAGCACGTCGCCGCGCTCACCACCGGTGCAGGTGACGACCAGGACGTCGACGCCCTCGGCCGCGTACCGGGCGAGCGTCGCGGCGCCCTTGCTCGATTCGTCGTCGGGGTGGGCGTGCACGCTCATCAGGCGGAGGGCCACGTCGTCTCCGTTGCTGTACGGCGGGATCCCCGCAGCGGTCAGGCCGACATAAAGACTATGTCCGACACAGTCTTTATGTCAAACCTAATACTTGCCGGATCATCGAGTACCCGCCGGAACGGATCAGGCGCGGGCGGCCACCGCGTGCTCGGCCACGCGGGCGACGACCGCGCCGATCCGGGCCCGGACGTCCCGGTCGGCGATCTCGCCGCGCTCGTCCACTGCCTCACGCCCCACCGGGATCCGTACGCAGGCGTCCGCCACCAGGTCCACCGTGACGTACCGCAGCACCGTGGCCAGCGACTCGTGCGCCAGGTCGCCCCGCCCCGGCGCGGCCGCGTTGATCCACGCCGCAGGCTTGCCGTACAGCTCGCCGGTACCGACGGTCCAGTCGAGCAGGTTCTTGAAGCTGCCCGGCAGCGCCCCGGCGTACTCCGGGGTGCAGAACAGTACGGCGTGCGCCGACGTGAGCAGGCCTCGCAGCTCCGCGACGGCGGGGTGCGGTCGGTCGTCGTCGGCGTCCGGGCTGAACGCCGGCAGGTCGCTCAGGCCGCCGTACAGCTCGGCGACGACGCCGGGCGGGGCCATGTCCCGGGCCGTGCGCAACGCGGCCGTGTTCGTCGACCGTTCCCGGGTACTGCCCGACACCAGCAGGATCCTTGTCTCAACGCTCACCGGGACTCCCTCGTGGCCGACTGCCCCCGAGTCTGCGCCCCGGCGACCGGAGAGCCTCCGGTCGCCCCGTGCGAGGTGAGCCTGCCGACAACCCGGAATGAACCGGGCAACCGTCCTCAATGGACTCCGGATACCCGGTGGGACGGCGTGGTACTCAGATGTGGCTCTGGTAGTCCGATGCGCTCTTCACGCCCGCGCCGATGGAGGACTGCACCTCGCCGACCTTCTCCTTCGCGGCGTGGAAGCCTGCCAGACTCTCCTTGACCTTGTCGTGGCTGGTGCCCTGCGCCGCCGCCTGGATCTGCTGGATCGCCGTGTCCAGCTGCGAGTTCACCGCCGCCAGCGCCCGGACCGCCTGCTGCGCCGAGTGTTTCGCGCCCTCGATCTGCGCCTTGATCTCCTGGATGCTCGCCATGGGCACCGATCGTAGCCACGACCCCGACAAAAGGCTCAGTCGGTCCGACACCCGGCGTCGCGGTTAGAGACTGATGAGCGGGCGACCCTACGGTGACCCCGACCCCGCGCCCCGTCGTCAGACCCCCGACAGCCCCCCGGACGACGGAGGCGCTGCGTGGTCACCGATCCCCCAGCCCTCTCGGAGGTACCCCGTGTCCGCACGAACCCGCGCCCTCGCCCGCGCCCTGGTCGGCATCGCCGCCGCCGGCGTACTCACCGCCGGACTGGCCGCACCGGCCAGCGCCGCCGACCCGATGCCCGTGGGCACACACGTCCCGGCCACCGCGCTGTCCCCGGCGACCTGCACCGTCCCCGCCACCGCCAACGACCACGTGCTCAAGGTCCTGCTGCGGGTCGGCCGCAGCCGGCACATCGGCAAGCGGGTCCGCCTCGCCGAGTTCGAGACCGCCTGGGTCGAGTCGCACGCCAACAATCTGCCGTGCGGCGACGCCGACTCGGTCGGCGTTTTCCAGCAGCGGCCCAGCGCGGGCTGGTGCGTCCACCCGGCGGGCTGCCGCAACATCCCGCACGCCACCAACAAGTTCCTCGACCAGGCGATCCCGCTCGCCAGCGCGCACCCGACCTGGTCGGCCGGCCGGATCGCGCAGGGCGTCCAGCGTTCCGCCTTCCCGTCCCGCTACAACGAGTCCAAGGCCAAGGCCGGGCAGCTCATCACCCGCGCGCGCAACCTGCTCTCCTAGCCGGTCCGCCGGTCGGTCGGTCCCGGGCGCACGCCGGGGGCCGACCGCTACCGGTCGTCGGCCGGGTACGGCAGGATCTGGCGGAGCCCGCGCGGGACCCCCGCAGTCCGGCGCTTCCACTCCCGCGGGTAACCGACCGACACCTCCTCGAACCGCACGCCGTCGTGCCAGGTGGTGCGCGGGATGTGCAGGTGGCCGTACACGACGGCGGCGGACCGGAAGCGCACGTGCCAGTCGCCGGTCAGTACCGTGCCGCACCACTGCGCGAACAGCGGATAGCGCAGGATGTCGGTGGGGTCCCGGACCAGCGGGAAGTGGTTGACCAGCACGGTCGGATGCTCGCACTCGGCCAGTCGCCGGGCGGTCGCCTCGACCCTGGCCCGGCACCAGGCGTCCCGGCTCGGGTACGGATCCGGGTGCAGCATGTACTCGTCGGTGCAGACCACGCCGGCCTCGTGCGCGAGGGCGAGCGACTGCTCCTTGTCCGCGGCCTCGGGGACCCGGAACGTGTAGTCGTAGAGCAGGAACATCGGCGCCACCGTGACCGGCCCGCCCGGCCCGGTCCACACCGGGTACGGGTCCTCCGGGCTGTCCACGCCCAGCCGCCGGCACAGCTCGACGAGGTGTTGGTAGCGTTCCTCGCCGCGCAGCGTCACCTCGTCCTTGGGGTGCGTCCACAGCTCGTGGTTGCCGGGGGCCCAGAGCACCCGTGCGAACCGCTGGCGCAGCGTGTGCAGGACCCATTCGATGTCGGCGACGCGTTCGCCGACGTCACCCGCGACGATCAGCCAGTCCTCGTCCGTGGTGGGTCGCAGCGACTCCACGAACGACCGGTTCTCCGGGTACGCCACGTGCAGGTCGCTGGTGGCCAACAGCCGCGGACCCGGTTCGGTATTCACGCGCGCCATCGTAGTGAGCCGACCGGACCCGGGCGGGCCGGGACGCGACGCGGAGCCGGGCGGTGACCGTGCGGTACCGCACCGTCGTCCCCGGCCCCGCGTCGGCGCGGTCAGTGGTCGCCGTGGTCGTCGTCGACGTCGTGGCCGGCATCGTCCCGGCCGTGGTCGTCACCCACATCGTGCCCGGCACCGTCCCCGCCGTGGTCGTCACCCGCGTCGTGCCGGTCCCGGTCGTCGTCCCGGCCGTCGCGCCGGTCGTCGTCGCGGTCCACGTGCCGGACCTTGCCGCTGGTCGCGTCCACGTCCACCTCGAACTCGCGTCCCTGGCGGGTCAGGTCGACCTCCCAGAGCGCCCGGCCGTGTTCGTGTTCCAGCTCGATCTCGCGGACCGTGGCGCCCGGCACGGCGCGCTGCGCCGCGCGGCCGGCGGCGTCGCTGCCGATCCGGACGGTCCCACCGGTGCGGTCGTGCGTCGCGGTGGCC
>JBAUUM010000014.1:0-8814 GCA_049582705.1 Actinocatenispora sp. | reverse complement strand
GGCACCGGCACCCCGGCGTGCCCGGCGGCGCGGAGCGGTGGTCGTGCCGTACCCGGTGCGCCCGGCGGCGCGTCACTCGATCGGCGGGGGCCGTACGGTCGGGCAGGTCGAGACGATCGGCCGGTGGAGCCGGGGGGTGGCCCCCATACGCTCATGGTGTGGGTCGCGCCGGCCCAGGGTGCGCGGGGGGTGCAGCCTGGGCCGAAGGCGCGGCCCCTACCGGTTCCCGACCCGGGTCGGCGGGCGCCGGACCGGGTTACCGCACCGGGAAATCGCCGGGCCGCACCAAGCGGGGGCGAAGCCCGGCCAGCCGGGGCCAGCCGGGTCAGGCGGGCGTGAGCCCGAGATCAGGCGGGCACGGCGCCGGCGCCGTCCGCGACCATGAAGCCGTAGTCCCCGGGTGCCACGTTGGTCACCGACTCGCGGGTGAGCACCAGGATGCTCGGGTCGTACGGGGCGGTGATCACCTCAAGTTCCTCGAAGGTGTACGGGCTGACGATCCGACCCAGCACCGTGCCGCGGGCCAGCCGCTCACCGATGCGGTCCGCGCCGTACCCGGACAGCAGGACCCCGCCCACCGTCGGCTGCAGCACGCTCAGCGTGGTCACCACGGCCTGGTCGGCCGGCGCCGGGGCGGGCTCACCGGGCAACATCCGCAGCGCGCGCAGCACGTTCATCGTGCCGGCCACGCCCCGCTCCAGGAAGTGGTCACTGCGCTGGCCGCCGCCGCCGAGCTCGCTCACCATGCACCCGACGCCGCTCCTGAGCGCCCAGTCGGTCGCCGACCCGGCGTAGGAGTCGTGGTGGTACAGCAGCGAACAGCCGTACGCCTTCGACATCTCCGCGCCCGCGTCGTGCAGGTACGAGTAGTCCACGGTGGCGAAGTTGCCGCCGGAGTGGAAGTCGATCAGGTGGTCGGACCCGTCGAGGATCTCGCACAGCACCGCGGCGATCTGCTCGGTCACCGAACCACCACGGTTGCCGGGGAAGACCCGGTTGAGGTTCATCCCGTCCAGCGGGGTGTTGCGCGACAGCGCCTGGTGCGCCAGCGGGTTCGCCACCGGTACGGCGACGATCGTGCCGCTCAACCGGGCCGGGTCCACCGCGTCCAGGATCCGGCGCACGGTCTCGCAGCCGAGCGGCTCGTCGCCGTGGATGCCGCCGAACAGTGTCAGTCGTGGGCCGTCGTGCGCGCCGGTGACGGTGTGCACGGTCAGCGCGAGCTGGTGGCCGTCGGCGAGGGTGGTGACCCGGATCTGGTCGACCTCGCGGCCGGGTGCGGTACTCATGCGCGACTCTCCTCTGTGATCGGTGCGGTGGTCGTCGGGGCGGGGGTGTCCGTCGGGGCGCCGCGCAGGGCGCCGAGGACGCCGGAGCGCGCGAGCAGGACGGCGACGGCGCCGGCCAGCAGCAGCGCCGCGCCGACGAGGATCGTGGACAGCGCGGCGAGCGTCGGGTCCTGGTACTTCTGCAGGTACACGAACATCCACACCGGCAGCGTGTTCTGGTCCGGGGACAGCAGGAACACGGTCATGTCCACCTCGTCGAAGCTGATCACGAAGGTGAACAGCGCGGTGGCCGCGAGAGCCGGCCGGATCTGCGGCAGGGTCGCGAGCAGGAACGCCCGCAGCGGACGGGCGCCGAGGTCGCGTGCCGCCGCGTCCAGAGTGTCGTCGACCCGCATCAGCGCGGCCGTCAAGATGACCACGGCGAACGGAAGTACGACGACGACGTGCGCCGCGACCAGCCCGGCGGTACCGCCGAACAGACCGATCCGGTGCAGGAAGACGAACCCGGCGAAGCCGAACGCCACCTTCGGCACCACGGTCGGCGACAGCGTGAACGACTCCAGCAGCCGGTGTCCCGGCATCCGGTTGCGGACCAGGGCCACGGCGATCATCGCGCCGATCACGGTCGCGACAACCGTTGCCGTGACGGCGATCTCGACGCTCAGCAGGGTGGCCGAGGCCAGTCCCGGCTGCTGGAACAGGTGCGTGTACCAGGTCGTGGACAGGCCCGGGGGCGGCCAGGTGCCGTACGCGACCGAGGAGAACGACTCGACCACGATGATGACCAGCGGCGCCGACACGAACAGGTCGACGAGGACCAGCCAGCCGCCCCAACCCCGGACACCGCGGGGCGCCGCCGCCGTCGCGGTGACCCCGCCGCGCTCGGCGCGACCAGCCAGCCGTTGCAGCCGGCCGAAGATCGCCAGCGCCACCGCGGCGAGGGCGAGCAGCACGTACGACGACACGGCGGCGAGTGGCCAGTCGACGTTCTGCACGTCGGTGTAGATGTCGGTGGCCAACACCTGTACCCGCCCGCCGCCGAGCAGGGTCGGAGTGGCGAACGAGCTGATCGACAGCGCGAAGACCAGTTCCGCGCCGGCGATCAGACCGGGCAGGGTCAGCGGCAGCGTCACCGACCGGAACCGGCGCCACGGTCCCGCGCCGAGGTCGGCCGACGCCTCGTCCAGCGCCCCGTCGAGCTGACCGAGCGAGCTGAGCACCGGGAACACCATGAGCGGCAACAGGATGTGGACGAGCGCCACCACCACGGAGGTCTGTTCGTACAGCAACCGCACCGGTCCGAGACCCACGAGGCCCAGCGCCCAGTTCAGTACCCCGGTGTCGCCCAGCAGCAGTTCCCAGCCGTACGTGCGGGACACCACGCTGGTCAGCAGCGGGGCGAAGACCACGAACAGTCCCACGTACCGCCAGCCGGGACGGCGGATCCGGTGCAACGCGTACGCGGTCGGATAACCGACCAGTGCCGTGACGGCGGTGACCAGCAGGCCGATCTCGACCGTGCGGCCCACCACGTGCCAGTGGTAGCCGCTGGACAGGAAGGCGGCCCAGGTCGAGACGGTGCCGGCGATGTCCGCCCCGCCAGGTAGGTACCGATGGAAGCTGTACTCGAGCAGGGTCGCCATCGCGCCGACGAACATGACCGCGAGCAGTACGACCGTCGGCGCGGCCAGCAGGTAACCGGTGCGGTGCCGACGCAGTGCCGCGCCGAGCCGGCCACGGTGGCGTGGCGTCGCGTCGCGCCGGCCCCGCGTGCCGTCCGACGCGCGGTCCGTGCCCGGTGCCCGGGTGATGCTCATGGCGGTTCAGGTCCTCAGATGCGGGAGGAGACGTCGCGGTTCCAGCGCTGTTGCCAGGCCGCGTTGTTCTTGCCCACCACGTCGTAGTCGACGTCGACGAACCCGGCCCGGGTCCGTGCGCTGAACGCGGGCAGGTGGGCGAGTTTCGCCGGCAGGGTCGCCCTGGTGTTGGCCGGCGTCTCCACGCTGACCTCGGCCCATCGCGCCGACCACTTCGGCGAGATCATCTCGTTGATGATGTCCCGGGAGACGTCGAGCTGGTCGTCGGTCGACCCGGCCACCGTCTGCAGGTAGACCGGCAGCGGGATGGCCCCCTCGCGGGGGACCACGTAGCGCAGCGGCGCGCCCGAGTTGATCCACTGCTGTCCCGTGCCGGCGAAGTACGCGGTGAGCGGCGCGCTGCCGTTGCTCAGCACGTTCAGGTACTGCGGGTTGGAGTCGACCATCAGTCGGATCTGCTCGGCCCTGCGTTGCCACAGCCGCCAGCCCGGGTCCATGTCGGTGATGCCGCCGCCGTGGAGTTTCGCGGCCATGAACACCACGTACCACGGGTTCTCGAACAGGCACAGCTGGCCGGCGTGCCGCGGGTTCCACAGGTCCGACCAGGATGTCGGCGCGGTCGGGAACTTCTTCGTGTTGTACACCAGGCCGAACTGGTCGGCGCCGATGCCGATCCCGTGGCCGTCGGAGCGTCGGAACTTGTCGTCGATGTCGTCGGCGTTGGACATCGACGAGTAGTCCAGAGTGGACCACATGTGGTCGCCGACGCCCTGCACGGTGGTCTGCGCGTTGAAGAAGCCCAGGTTGACCAGCGGCTGGTCCGGCGCGGCCTTCTTCTGGGCGAGCATCTTGGTGTAGCCGACAGTGTTGGACTGCTCGTAGAGTTCGATCTGGACGTTGCGGTGCGCCGCCTCGTACTCCTTGGCGAACTCGCGTGGCATCGTGGCCAGTTCGCCGCCCAGGAAGGCGAAGAGGGTCAGCTTGAGCTTCCCGTTCCGCCCGCCGGTGGAGCGGGACGACGGTGCGACACTGCCGCAGCCGGCGCCGAAGGTCAGGCCGCCCAGCAGGCCCGCCGATCCTTGCAGCAGACGCCGGCGGGACAGGGTTCCCGGTGTGGTGGTAGGCATGACGGCCCTCCTCATGGGCGGGGATCAGTGGTCGAGCATGACGGCGGCGTCCACCGGCCAACCGGCCTCGACGTCGGAGCCGACGGCCAGGTCGGCCGCGCCCTGGCCGGGTCGTTCGGCGGTCAGGACGACACCGGAGGCCAGCCGGATCTGGTAACGGACGCTCGCGCCCTGGAAGACGACCTCCTCGACGCGGCCGGCGAAGCGGTTCGGGCAGTGTTCGTCGAGACGGGTGGCTACCGCGACGCGTTCCGGCCGTACCGATGCGAGGCGCCCGGCGCCCGGCACCGCGACCGAGATGCCGTCCGCCTCCAGGACGCCGTCGTACACGGTGCCCTCGAACAGGTTCGTCTCGCCGAGGAAGGTCGCGGTGAAGCGGTCGCGGGGCGCCAGGTACAGCTCCGACGGTCGACCGGTCTGCACGATGGTGCCCTCGTTCATGACCGCCATCCGGTCGGACATGGTCAGCGCCTCGACCTGGTCGTGCGTCACGTACAGGAACGTGGTGCCCGACTCCTGTTGGATGTGCTTGAGGGCGCGCTGCATCTGGGTGCGCAGCTTCCGGTCCAGCGCGCCGAGCGGCTCGTCGAGCAGCAGCACGGTGGGCCGGTTGGCCAGCGCGCGGGCGATGGCGACCCGCTGCTGCTGACCACCCGAGAGCTGGGCCGGGAAGCGCCCGCCGAGACCGGACAGGCCGACCAGGTCGAGCATGTCGGCGACCGTCGAGGCGAGTTCGGCACGGGACCGGCGACGCAGCCGTGGCCCGAACGCGACGTTGCCCGCGACGGTCAGGTGCGGGAACAGCGCCAGCCGCTGGAACACCAGGTTCGTCGGCCGACGGTGCGCGGGCCGGCGCGCCATCGACTCGCCGCGGATGAGTACCTGCCCGTGGCCGGGTTCCTCCAGCCCGGCCAGGATCCGCAGCGTGGTGCTCTTGCCGCAGCCCGACGGACCCAGCAGGGAGAAGAACTCACCCCGGCGCACCGTCAGTGACACGTCCCGGACGCCGCGGGTGCCGCCCGGGTAGTCCTTGGAGACCCCGCGCAGCTCGGCGTCCGGCGTGTCCGTCCCCGCGTCGACCGCCGTGTCGCCGGACACGGCCGTTCGCCCGGTCACGGCGACCCGCTCATCTCGGCGAACGCCTCCGCCGCCGCGTCCAGCAGCGCGTCCACGTCGCGTTCGGTGTGCGCCGTCGACAGCGCCGCGTGCAGCAGCGGCTTGCCGGGCAGCAGGATGTGGTGTCGCTGCGCGGCGGCCCGCAGCGTGGCGTACCGGGCCGCGTCGGTCCGCGCCGCCTCCCGGTAGTTGCTGACGTCCGCGCTCAGGAAGTACGGCTGGAAGTGTCCGCCCGCGCCGGCCAGTACGACGGGGATCCCGTGTCGTTCGGACAGTTCGGCGAAGCCGGCGCGCAGCTGGTCGGTGAGCTTCTCCAGGTACGCCTGCGGGCCACCGTCGGCGAGCACCCGCAACGCGGCGGACGCGGCGGCCACGGCGCTGCCGTGACCGTTGTACGTGCCGACCCAGCCGACCGGGCCGCCGCTCGGGTCCGTGACGCCCATCAGTTCCGCCGAACCCTCCACCGCGGCGATGGGGTAGCCGTTGCCCAGCGCCTTGCCGTACGTGGTGAGGTCCGGTGTCACCCCGTAGACCTGCCGGGCGCCGCCCGGCGCGAGCCGGAAGCCGGTGAGCAGCTCGTCGAAGATCAGTACGATGCCGAGCTCGCTGGTCAGTTCCCGCAGGCCGCGCAGGTAGTCGGCGGTCGCCGGGATGTACCCGACGTCGATCAGCACGGGTTCCACCACGATCGCGGCAAGGTGCCCGCGCTGCTCACGCAGCAGCGCCGCGGTGGCGTCGAGGTCGTTGAACGGCACGACCACGGTGTCGGCGGCGGTGCCGGACAGCCCGGCGGATCCCGGTGCCGCCGCCGGGCGCCGTGCCGGCCCCAGCTGCTCGCCGGTGGGCCACGTCGACACCCACAGCGGGTCGAACCAACCGTGGTAGGCGCCCTCGGCCTTGGCGACGCGTTCCCGGCCCGTCACGTGCCGGGCGATGGTGAGTGCGTGCATCAGGGCCTCGGTGCCGGTGTTGGCGAACCGTGCCATCCCGAATCCGGGCACGATGCGCGCCAGCTGCTCGACGGCGTCGACCGCGGCGGGCGTCTCCATGCCGGTGGTCAGCCCGTCGCGGACCGCGGCGGCCACCGCCGCGTCGACGTCGGGATGCGCGTGGCCGAGCATCACCGCGCCGTTGCCCATCGTGCAGTCGAGGTGCCGCACGCCGTCGACGTCCCAGGCGTGCGCGCCCTGGGCGCGGGCGAAGTACGTCGGGTGCGGTGCGCTGAACCGGGTGTCGGAGTGCACCCCGCCCGGCACATGGCGGGCCGCGCGTCGGTACATCGTCGCGCTGGCGGTCCCGTCGGTCATCGGGCGCTCCTCACGGTCGTGGTCATGCGGTGCTCCTCGGCGTCAGGGACAGCCGGGCGATCTGGCTGCCGAGCGCGGGCAGGGTCGCCTGTGCCTGGTCGTGGGTGAACCGGGCGGCGGGACCCGCGATGGACAGCCCGCCCACGGCGTGGCCGTCCCGGTCGAGCAGCGCCGCCGCGCGGCAGCGCAGGCCCACCGTGTACGTGCCCTCGTCGACGGCGTAGCCGTCGGCCCGGGCGGCCGTCAGCTCGTGGGCGAGCTCGGCGAGAGTCGCGGTCGCCCGGTCGCCCACGGCGGTGCCCACCACGGCGAGTTGCCGCGTGGCGGGGAGCCGGGACAGTACCGCCTTGCCCATGGCGGAGGTGTGCGGCGCGATGATGTCGCCGACCCGGGCGACGGCGCGCAGCGACTGGTGGTCGGGTTCCTGCCGGGCCACCAGCACGATCTGGTCGCCGACGAGCAGTCCGGCGCTGACGCTCTCGCCGGTCTGCCGGGCCAGGTCGTGCACGGCGGCCTTCAACCGGTCGGCGTCGTGCAGCTGTTCCAGCGCGCGCACGGCGACGTGCAGCATCCGTGGCCCGGCGGCGTAGCCCGCGCGGGGCAGCGGTACCAGGAAGCCGTTGCGGCACAGCAGGGCGAGCAGCCGCGACGCGGTGGACACCGGCACGTGGGCCTCGGCGGCGATCTCCGACATCGGCAACGGCACCCGCTCGTGCGTGATCGCGACGTCGAGCACGTCCAGCAGTCGGGACAGGTAGCTCGTCCGACTGCCGTTCTCACTCAGTGAGAGATCCTTTGCGTTCATTGGCACGAACCATAAAAGTGCCTGGTCAGCATGTCAATGCCGGCGCTGTCATCGATGCGCGGCCGGTTCGGGACGTCCCGCGATGTGGGCGCAGGGCGTTGGGTGGAGTCCGCTCCCTCGCGCGGGGGAGAGGTCTCCCGCCGTGGCGGGACACCACCGTGGCGTACGTCGGGGAGGATGACCGCATGCGGAACGGTTGGCGGGTGGTGTGGCGCGCGGTGCTCGCGTTGACCCGACCCGTCCGGGACCCGGCCTGCTACCCGCGGCTGGTGTTCCTGATGCTGGGCAGCGCCCTCGCCCTCGCGTTCACGATGATCGACATCTCGGTGCTGCTCGCCGTGCCGTTCGCGCGTCTGTGGCTGCCGGTGGCCGCGCTGGTGCCGCTGGCCGTGATCGGCCTGCCGCCGGTCGCGGTCTCCCTGATCCCCGCGGTCCGGGTGGTCGAGGGATCCGCGGTGCGCAGCCTGGTGTACCGGCCACTGCCGGCGAACCTGCCGCCCGCCCGGGACTGGGACACCCGGTGGCGGGCGTCGCTGTGGTTCCTGCTGCACCTGGCAACCGGCGCCGTCGCGGCGGTCGCGTTGATGGCCGCGGTCGTGTGGAGCGTCGGCCTGGTTCTGGCGCCGCTGCGCGGTACGCAACTGCTCGCCCCGTTCGCCGTATCGGTCGGCCCCGGCTGGTCGACCGCCTGGCTGCCGCTGCTGATCCTGCCGCTGGTCGCCGGCTACCTCTACCTGACCGCCGGTCTGGGGACCCTGCTCGCCTGGTGCGCGCGACCGTTGCTCGGACCGTCCGCACCGGAGCGGCTGGCCGCGCTGCAGTCCCGGACGAACCTGCTCGCGGAACGGAACCGGTTGGCCCGCGAGCTGCACGACTCGGTGGGGCACGCGCTCACCGTCACGACCCTGCAGGCCGGTGCGGCGGGACGGGTCCTCGACAGCGACCCGGTGTTCGCCCGGCAGGCACTGGCCGCCATCGAGGAGACCGGCCGGGCCGCGCTCGCCGACCTGGACCACGTACTGGGCCTGCTGCGCGAGGAGTCCGCGGAACGTTCGCCCAGCCCCACGCTGAGCGAACTGGACGGGCTGCTGGCACAGACCCGCGCCACCGGCGTCGAGGTCACCGTGCAGCTCACCGGTGAGCCGGAGAGCGTACCGACCGTGGTGTCCCGGGAGGCGTACCGGATCGTGCAGGAGAGCCTGACCAACGCCGTGCGGCACGCCGGGCCGGTCCCGGTGGCGGTGCGGCTGGACATCGACGAGGACCGGTTGGCGCTGGAGCTGACCAATCCGATCGCGCCGGCTCGCCGGTCCGCCCGGCCGCGCGGTGCGCGCCGCGGCGGCGGACGCGGCC
>JBAUUM010000013.1:0-7206 GCA_049582705.1 Actinocatenispora sp. | reverse complement strand
GCCGCGCGCCGACGGCGATCAGACCTCGACGACGTTCGGCACGATCATCGGCCGGCGCCGGTAGGTGTCGTTCACCCAGCGGCCCACCGAGCGGCGGACCAGCTGCTGCAGCTGGTGCGGGTCGCTCACGCCGTCCTTGGCCGCGCGGTCCAGTACGTCGGTGATCAGCGGAACCACCGGGTCGAACGCGGCCGGGTCCTCGGAGAAGCCCTTCGCCGACACCGTCGGACCGCCGACGACCTTCCCGGTCACCGAGTCGATCACCACGGTGGCGGCGATGAAGCCGC
Source organism: Actinocatenispora sp. (assembly GCA_049582705.1). Classification (GTDB taxonomy): domain Bacteria; phylum Actinomycetota; class Actinomycetes; order Mycobacteriales; family Micromonosporaceae; genus Actinocatenispora. The sequence continues at coordinate 6,919 of JBAUUM010000013.1, read as the reverse complement.
CGTCGCCCAGGATCCGACGCTCGGTCAGCAGGCTCTCCCCCACGTCCCCGACCGTCAGACCGTCCACGTACACGTACCGGGAACGGACGTGGCCGACCATCCTGGCCCGCCCCTCGTGCAGGTCCACCACGTCGCCGTCCTCGCAGATCACGACGCGGTCCGCGGGTACCCCGCTGCGTTCGGCCAGCCGGGCGTGCGCCCGCAGGTGCCGCCACTCACCGTGCAGCGGGATGAAGTTGCTCGGACGTACCACGTTGAGCAGGTACAGCAGCTCCCCGGCCGGCGCGTGACCGGACACGTGGACCCGGGCGACGTCCTTGTGGATCACGGTGGCGCCGGCCCTGGACAGCGCGTTGATCACCCGGAAGACGGCCGTCTCGTTGCCGGGCACCAGCGACGAGGCGAGTACCACCGTGTCGCCGGGCTCGATCTTGACGTGCCGGTGGTCGCCGGAGGCCATCCGCCCCAGCGCGCTCATCGGCTCGCCCTGCGAACCGGTCGACATGAACACGATCTCGTCGGCCGGCAGCGCGGTCGCCTCCTCCAGGGAGACGACCAGCCCGCCCTGGATGTGCAGGAGCCCGAGGTCGCGCGCGATCCCCATGTTGCGCACCATGGAGCGACCGATCAGCGCCACCTTGCGGCCGTGTTCCGCGGCCGAGTCGAGTATCTGCTGGACCCGGTGCACGTGGGAGGCGAACGAGGCGACGATGATCCGCCCCCTCGCGGACCGGAAGATGCCGTCGATGACCGGCCGGATCTCCTGCTCGGAGGTGACGAAGCCGGGGATCTCGGCGTTGGTGGAGTCGGACAGCAGCAGATCCACGCCCTCACCGCCGAGCCGGGCGAAGCCGGCCAGGTCGGTGACCCGACCGTCCAGCGGCAGCTGGTCCATCTTGAAGTCGCCGGTGTGCAGCGCCGTGCCGGCACCGGTGTGGATGGCGACCGCCATGGCGTCCGGGATCGAGTGGTTCACCGCGAAGAACTCGCACTGGAACGGCCCGAGCTGCTCGGTCTCGCCCTCCTTGATGGTCAGCGAGTACGGCGTGATCCGCCGTTCGGCGAGCTTCGCCTCGACCAGGGCGAGGGTGAACTGCGATCCCACCAGCGGAATGTCGGGCTTGCGCGCCAGCAGGTACGGCACCGCGCCGATGTGGTCCTCGTGGCCGTGGGTGAGCACGATGGCCTCGACGTCGTCGAGCCGGTCGGCGATGGCGGAGAAGTCCGGCAGGATCACGTCCACGCCCGGCTGGTCCACGTCCGGGAACAGCACTCCACAGTCGACGACCAGCAGTCGGCCCTCGAACTCGTAGACGGTCATGTTCCGGCCGATCGCACCGAGTCCGCCAAGGGGGGTGACCCGCAGCGTGTTCGCGGGCAGCGGAGGTGGCGGGGCCAGCTCCAGATGTGCCTGGCTCACAGGTATCTCCTATTCACTTCACAAACCGGCGCAGGGCCGGTGATGTCTACCGGGCGGTGCCGGCCTCCGCGCAGCCCGCCCGTACCCGCGCGATCCCGGCGTCGTGGGCATCCACCGGGGGCAGCCGGACCGCGGTCGCGGTCGGCGCCTCTCCGATGGCCCCGTTGCCCACCAGGCCGTCGTTGCCCCGTGCGTCCACCAGCTGCCCGGCGGGGCGTCGGCCGTCGTCCGCGTCGCGGAACCCGTTCCGTCGGAACGGGGTCTGCTTCGCGGTCGGCGGCCGGCCGTGGGGACGGCACGGGTCGTGCGTCATGTCACCAACCTATCGAACGGTCGTCCAGGCGTCGGTCTGTCGGTACGTCGAGTGTGTCCGGCGTCGCCGGCAGACGTCCCGTGGGCGCCCGTCGGGCTCAGCCCTCGGTGACGAACGGGCTGGCCGCGATCTCGCTGCCGTCGTCGAGCGCCGAGACGGCGAAGTCACCGAACACGTTCGGGGCGAGTTTCTGCAGTTCCCGTAGGCACATGACGGCCAGGGCACGAATTTCCACATCCGCGTGCTCACTGGCCCGCATGCCGATGAAGTGCCGCCATGCGCGGTAGTTGCCGGTCACCACGATCCGCGTCTCGGTGGCGTTGGGCAGGACGGCCCGGGCGGCCTGCCGGGCCTGCTTGCGGCGCAGGGTGGCGTTCGGTACGTCGGCGAACCGCTTCTCCAGCCCTTCGAGCAGCTGGGTGTAGAGCCGGACGGCAGCGTCCGTCCCCTCCAGGAACATGGCATGCAGTTCGGGGTCGTCGGCGATCACGTCGGGCTCGACCATGCCGGCGTCGCGTTCCGGCACGTAGCGCTGGGACAGCTGGCTGTAGGAGAAGTGCCGGTGCCGGATCAGTTCGTGGGTCAGGGACCGGGACACCCCGGTCAGGTAGAACGTGACGCTGCCGTGCTCCAGGACCGACAGGTGCCCGACCTCGAGGATGTGGCGCAGATAGCCGGCGTTGGTCGCGGTGGCCGGGTTCGGCTTCTTCCACGACTGGTAGCACGCCCGGCCGGCGAACTCAGCCAGCGCCTGTCCGCCGTCGGCGTCCGTCGACCAGGGAACCTCGGTCGGCGGCGCGAACTGGGTCCAGGCGATGGGCCGCACCGTGAGCGGCACGATCTCGGGCACGGACTCCCCCTCGTGGATGTACGGATCGATCATGGCGCGGCTACCCCCCGTCGCACCGCGCCCCGACGGTAACGACCGTACCGGGCGCGGTTCCCCCGTCGGGATGACATCGGACTAGATGCCTCAATGACATTGACTGACGTCGAGCGTGATGCCATAGTGGTGTCATGAACGCATCACATGCCCAACTCGAGGTTCTGCGGCGCGACCTGACCGCCGGCACGCGCCACGGAGACGACGGCGCCGCCAGCCACCAGGGCGGGCAGTACCAGTGGGAACAGTGGCTCTACGAGCAGCCGCACGGTGCCGGCGCACCGGCCACGACCACGGAACGGGCCAGCACCGGCACCCCGACACGGGGGCGCGGACGACCCCGGCGCCCTCCCGCGGCGCATCGCCGCCGCAGCGCACCGCTGGCCAAGTTGGTTGACGTCATCCGTGCTGTCAGGATAGTGCCATGGACCTGAACCCGTACCTGGAGAACCTGCGGCGCGACCTTGAGGCCAGCGCCGCGCCCGGTGGCGACGACGTACGGCGGGCCGCCGACCTGCTCGCCGGCTCCCTGGAGGCCGCCACCCGGCTGTCCCTGCTGGAGGCCCTGTCCGACGCCGCGGCCGAGATCACCACCAAGCTCGAACACACCTCGGTCGAGGTCCGGCTGCGCGGTCGTGCCGCCGACTTCGTGGTCAGCGACGCGACACCGGCGGCTCCGCCACCGACGCCGCCCGCCGCCGACGCCGAGGCCGGCGACGTCGCGCGCATCACGCTGCGACTGCCGGAACAGCTCAAGGGGGCGGTCGAACGTGCCGCGACGGCCGAGGGCATCTCGGTCAACGCCTGGCTGGTCCGGGCCATCGGCTCCGCCGTGCACGGCAGTGTCAGCCCCGGAACCGGCTCACGTGCCCGGTTCGGACGCCGGGTGACCGGCTTCGCCCAGGCCTGATCCGCACCAGTTCCGCCCCTCTCGCAGCATCCTCCGCGCCGCCCGCGGCGCCGTACCAGGAAGCAGAGCAGCCATGTACGAGTTCCCCTGCGAAACCCCTGTCACCGCGGAGATCCGGGTGTCCGCCGGCCGGTGCGACGTCATCGCCGAACAACGCGACACCGTGACGGTCGACGTACTGCCGGTCGACGACGACGAACGCTCGGTCCAGGCCGCGGCCGAGACGACCGTGTCCTTCAGCGGCAACGCGCTGCTGGTCAAGACGCCCGACACGAACGGCGTGGGCTGGCTGTTCGGCCGGCGCACCGCCCGGCTGCGGGTGACCGTGCGGATCCCGCTGGACTCCACGGTCGACACGAAGACCGCGTCGGCGGACCTCACCTGCACCGGCCGGTTGGCCACCCTCGCCATCGGCAACGCCTCCGGCAACGTGCACGCCGACCAGGTCAGCGGCGACGTCGCCGTCAACACCGCCTCCGGCGACGTGCAACTGGGGCAGATCGGGGGGAGCCTCAAGATCACCAGCGCGTCCGGCGATCTCACCGTGGACTTCGTGGGCGGGGACGTCGTCGGCAACTCGGCCAGCGGTGACACCACGCTGGGCCGCACCCAGGGCAGCGTGAAGCTGCACAGCGCGTCGGGTGACGTGCGGATCGGCAGCGCCCGCGGCGGCAAGATCAAGGCGAGCACCGCCTCCGGCGATGTCGCCGTCGGCGTACCGGCCGGCACCGGCGTGTGGCTCGACCTCAACACCGCCAGCGGCACCACCAGCAGCGACCTCACGGTCGGCGGGGAGACCCCGCTCAGCGGCCACGACCTGGAACTGCGGGTCTCCACGGCCAGCGGCGACATCGAGGTGCACCGGGTGCCCGCCACCGCGGATGCCTGACGGGAACCGCCCGGACGGGGCCGTCGTGTGACGCCCCGTTCGGGCGCCCACGCGTCCAGGCATCCGGCCGCGCGGCGCAGGCGCCCGGTCGGGCTCGCAACCGTCAGGCGGGCACCGGTCAGACGAAGAGGTACGTGAACGGCGCCCAGGGCAGGTCGCGCAGCACCGCGAAGACCATCCAGACGGTCAGGAACAGGCCGATCGCCAGCGGCGAGATCCGCAGCATCGGCAGCTTCGTGTGGAACACCCGGTTCACCGACCAGGCGATGTACAGGTACACCAGGAACGGCGCGGCGAAGACCGCCATGATGTGGTTGCGCGCCGCCTCCGGCACGTTGCCGTGCAGCAGGTACCAGAAGGCGCGGGTGCCGCCGCAACCCGGGCAGTCCATGCCGGTGATCGCCTTGAACGCGCAGCCGCCCGTCGGACCCGGCTCACCCGTCGTCGGGTTGAACGTCTCGACGTAGGCCACGGACAGCCCGAAACAGGACAGCAGCGCCAGCGGCGCCAGCCAGGTCGGTCGGGTGTAGAGCGTGCGGAACAGCCTCGTCACGGGCCCGGCCGGCGCAGCAGGCGGCATCAGGGCAGGCGACGCGACGTGGTCCTGCGCCATGCCGGGCTGCGTCTCGGCGACCGGGATCGCCCCGGTGGCCGGTGTCGTGTGGGTGACCATCGTTTCGGTGACCAGCGCCATCTGCCGCTCAACCTTTCGTGCCGGTAACCACACCACCGTACCCGATCGCCGCACCCGGTCCCGTCACGCGGCGAGCTCCCGGGCCAGGGCCACGGCGAGGTCCCCGCGCTCCGGCGGAGCGACCCGCTCCAGCCCGAGCCATCCGGCCATCGTGCGCAGTTCGGCGGCCAGTTCGGCGGCGACCCGCGCCGCGCCGCCCGGCACCGTCAGCTCGGCCTCCACCCAGGCGGCCGGTACGCGCAGCACGCCGGCGGCACGGTCCGCCTTCAGATCGACCCGGGCGACCAGCTCACCGTCGAGCAGGAACGGCAGCACGTAGTAGCCGTACACCCGCTGCGGCGCCGGCACGTAGATCTCGATCCGGTAGGTGAAGCCGAACAGCCGCTCGGTCCTGGCCCGCTCCCAGACCAACGGGTCGAACGGGCTGACCAGCGTGCGGGTCGCCACCCGGTGGGGCCGCCTGGCCGCCGGATCCAGGTAGGCCGGCTGCCGCCAGTCCGCGACCCGTACCGGGGTCAGCTCACCGGCCTCCACCAGTTCGGCGATCGCCTGCCGGCAGGAGTTGGCCGGAAGCCGGAAGTAGTCGCGCAGGTCGGAGGCCGTGGCCACGCCGAGCGCGCCGGCCGCGATCCGTACCAGCTGGCGGTACGCGTCCGCGGGTTCCGGGGTCGGCGCGGCGACCACGTGACCGGGCAGCACCCGTTCGGTGAGGTCGTAGCGCCGCTCGAAGCTGGGCAGCCGCGCCGCCGAGGTCACCTCGCCGCACCAGAACAGCCACTCCAGGGCCGTCTTGACGTCGCTCCAGTTCCAGCCCCAGTTCTCGGTGCTGCGTGGCGCGTCGTCCTGGATCTCGCGGGCGGTCAGCGGGCCCCGCTCGGCCACCTCGTCGCGTACCCACCGGACGAAACCCGGACGTTGCGTCGCCAGCCGGCGCATCCCGCCCCAGGCGTGCCGTTCCGCCTCCGCCATCCGCCAGCGCAGGGCGGGCTGCAGCTCCACCGGCACCAGCGACGCCTCGTGCCCCCAGTATTCGAAGAGTTCCCGGGGCGCCACGTGCGCGGCGCGGTCCAGCAGCCGGGTCGGGTACGGGCCGAGCCGCGAGTATGCCGGCAGGTAGTGCGCCCGCATCAGGACGTTGACCGAGTCCATCTGGATCAGGCCCACCCGGCGCAGCACCCGCCGCAGGTGCCGGACGTCGGGCCGGCCGGTCGGCCGGGGATCGGCGAAGCCTTGCGCGGCGAGCGCGATGCGTCGCGCCGCGGACGAGGTGAGCCGGGGCAGGCCGGACAGGTCGCCCGACCGGGCCACGGGTCGCGGGGAGGATGCCAGCGCCGTCATGCCCGGCACCGTACCGCGCGGACACGACAGCCCCGGGCGACGGCCGCCGACACTGCCACCCCGGTCGCAGTACCGCCACCACGCCGGCCATAGGGTGAGTTCATGGCGCTGGGGTACGTTCGGACGGCACGCGGGGACGAAGCCGACGAGATCACCCGGATCCAGCTGGAGACCTGGCGCACCGCGTTCTCCCGGGTCGTGCCGCAGGGCGTGCTCGACCAGCTCGACGAGGACGCGATCGGCCGGCGGTGGCAGCAGTCGGTGACCGCGCCGCCCTCACCCCGGCACCACGTGCTGGTGGCCGTCGAACAGGCCACCGACGCCAGCCTCGTCGGCTTCGCCGCGGTCGGCCCGGCCGACGACACCGCCCGCGCGCCGGAGGAGGCGCCGGACGCGCTCGGTACGGACACCGCGGCCGTCACCGACCTGCTCGTCGAGCCCCGCTGGGGGCGCCGCGGGCACGGCAGCCGAC
>JBAUUM010000012.1:0-5025 GCA_049582705.1 Actinocatenispora sp. | reverse complement strand
GTCATCGTGAGCGCCGCGGCGCACACCGCCGCCGTCGCGGCTGCGAGGACCGTTCTTCTGACTCGCATCTGTGGTCTCCTAGGATCGTCTTTCCTGCGGGAGCCGGTGGCTCACTTGATGCCGGTCGTCGCGATTCCCTGCACGAAACGGCGCTGCAGCACCAGGAACACGGCGAGGATGGGGAGTACGACCACCACCGCACCGGCCAGCAGCAGGCCGTACTGGGTGGCGTTCTGGCCGATGGAGTAGAGCGCCAGCGCGACCGGCAACGTGTACCGGTCCTGCGTCTGCGCCACCACCAGCGGCCACAGGAAGTTGTTCCACGAGGCCAGGAACGTCAGGATGCCCAGCGTCGCCATGGCGGGGCCGCACAGCGGCATGATCACCCGGGCGAAGATGCGCAGTTCGCCGGCGCCGTCGATACGGGCGGCCTCGATCAGCTCGTCGGGCAGCCCGGAGATGAACTGCCGCATCAGGAAGACCCCGAACGGCCCCGCCATGAACGGCAGGAAGATGCCCGGCAGGGTGTTGGCCAGGCCGATGTCGGTGACGAGCACGAACAGCGGCACGAAGGTCACCACGCCGGGCACCATCAGGGTGCCGAGCACCAGGGTGAACAGCACCCGCTTGCCGGGGAAGTCCAGCTTCGCCAGCGCGTACCCCAGCATCGAGCCGAACACGATGTTGCCGAGGGTCACGACCACCGCGACGATCGCCGAGTTGAGGAAGAACGTCGGGAAGTCCAGCTGGCTGAGCAGGGTGCCGTAGTTGCCTCCCGTGACGTGGTGCGGGAGCATCGTCGGCGGCACCTGCCGGATCTCGTGCTCCGGCTTGAACGACGACACGGCCATCCACAGGAACGGCCCGACCATCACGATGAGGCCCACGCCCAGCACCGGGTAGAGCCACCAGTTGCTCCGGCCACGCCGGCGGGGCGGGACCACCGGCGCCGGCGATGCCGCCACCGGCACGGCCGGTTCCAGGGTCGACTGCTTGTCGGACATGACCTCGCCCCTCAGTCCTTGGTCCGCAGCAGTCGGAACTGCACCGCGGTCAGCAGTACCACGGCGACGAACAGCACGTAGCTGACCGCGGCCGCGTAGCCGTAGTTGCCGAAGCCGAACTGGTCGTAGGTGTAGAACGCGATCGACCGGGTGGAGTCCAGCGGGCCGCCCTTGGTCATCACGAACGGTTCCTCGAAGAACTGCATGTAGCCGATGCTGGTGATCACCACGCCGAACAGCAGCGTCGGGCGTAGGGCCGGCAGCGTGACGTGCAGGAACCGCCGCCACCGCCCGGCCCCGTCCACCTCGGCGGCCTCCAGCACGTCCGTCGGGACCGTCTGCAGGCCGGCCAGGAAGATCACCATCAGCGTGCCCAGGTTGCGCCACGCCGCCATCACGATCAACGACGGCAGGGCCAGCGACGTGCTGTCCAGCCAGGCCTGCCCCGGCAGTCCGACGAAGGTCAGCACCTGGTTGACCAGTCCGCCGTCCCCGCGCAGCAGGAACTTCCACACCACCGCCACGGCCACGATGCTGGTGACCGCGGGCAGGTAGTACCCGGTGCGGAAGAAGCCCTTCAGCCGCCGGATCGAGTTCAGGCCCACCGCCACGGCGAGTGCCAGCACCACCACCACCGGCACGCCCACCACGACGTACAGCACGGTGTTGAGGGCCACCTTGCGGAACAGCGGATCCGCGAACACGTGCGCGTAGTTGGCCAGGCCGGCGAAGTTCACCGCGAACGGATGGCGCATGTCGGTACTGCGCAGGTCGGTGAACGACATGCCCAGGCTGGCCAGTACGGGCCCGGCGGTGAAGACCGCGAAGAGCGCGACGAACGGCAGGGCCAGCACCCAGGCGGCCGCCGCCTGCCGCCGTCGCGTCGGATTGATCGTGGACACCGGCCGCCCAGCCCTACAGCCCGGTACCGATGGAGCTGGCCTGCTGCTGCATGTCCTTCACCGCGTCGGCGACGGACATCGTGCCCTTGACGACCTTCTCCACGTCCGAGTCGATCACGGCCGCGACCTGCTCCCAGGTGGGCGTCGCCGGCGGCGAGCTGGCGTGCTCGAGCTGCTGGCCGAAGACCTTCAGCTTCGGGTCGTTGGCGAGCGTGCCGGACTGCCAGGAACCCTGCACGGCGGGCAGGTCACCGACGGTCTCGTACCACTTGGCCTGTACGTCGGGCTTGGTCAGCCACTGCAGCAGCTTCCACGCGCCGTCCCGGTTCTTGGCGCTCTTGAACACCGACATGTCGCCGCCGCCGACGAAGGAGGTGCCGTTGCCGCCGCTCTGGCCGGGCAGCGGGGCCACGGCGTACTTGGAGGTGTCCAGGCCGGCGTCCTTGAGCAGGCCGATCTCCCACGGGCCGGAGATGAACGACCCCTCGGTGCCCTTGGCGAAGCTGGACTCCACCACGCCCGGGTCGGGCAGCACCTGGGTGGACAGCTTGTCGGTGAACAGGGACCGGTAGAAGTCCAGGCCCTTGCGCATCGCCGGGGTGTCCAGCGTGTACGACTTGTCGCCGGAACCGGTGAGCTTCGCACCCGCGCTCCACGAGAACGGCAGCATCGTCTGCCACGAGCCGGTCTGGCCGGGCTGCACGTAGACCGGGGTCTTCACGCCGGCCTTGGACTTCAGCGCCTTGCCGAACCTGCTCAGTTCCGCCCAAGTGGTCGGCGGCTGGGAGAATCCGGCCTTCTTCGCCAGATCCGTGCGGTAGTAGAGCACCCGCGTGTCCGCGTACCAGGGCACGCCGTACGAGGTGCCGTTGACGACCGTGGAGTCCCAGGTGCCGGAGAAGAACGAGTCGGACTTGAACAGGCTCTTGGGCGTCGGGTCGAGGCCGTCGGCCTTCGCGAACTCGCCCATCCAGGTGGTACCGATGAGCGACGCGTCGGGTGTCTTGCCGGACGAGATCGCCGTGGAGATCTTGTCGTGCGCCGCGTCCCACGGCACCGCCGTCACCTTGACGTGCGCGCCGGGATTGGCCTTCTCGAAGGGCTTCACGAACTTCTGCAGCGCCTCGCCCTCGGTGCCCATCGCCCAGACGGTGATGGTGCCCTTGGCCTTCCCTTCCGAGACGGCCTTCGCCTTGTCGGCACCGCCGCTGTCGGTGCCGCGGCCACAGGCCGTCAGGCTCAGGGCGAGGCCGGCCGCGACCGCGACGACCTTGACGGATGTTCTCATCGGGGGTTCCTCTCCGGATGCTGCGGGTCAGGGGTGGGGGTCTGGGGTGTGGAGGTCTGTGGTGTGTGGCTCGGAACTGTTCAGTGGTGGGCGCAGCTGCCCCGCACCACCAGCTCGGTGGGCAGGACGTGGTGCCGGTCCCGGGCGGTGTCGCCCCGGATGCAGGCGTCCAGCGCGCGGGCGGCCGTCATGCCGATCTGACGCATCGGCTGCCGGACCGTGGTGAGCCCCGCGTACCGCGCCGCCATCACGTCGTCCCAGCCGGTGACCGCCACGTCGTCGGGCACGCTGACACCGGCGGACCGTAACTCCGCCAGGGCACCCAGCGCCAGTTCGTCGTTGGCGCAGACCAGGGCGTCCGGCATGCCCCCGGCGAGCAGGCTACGGGCGACCGCGGCACCGTCGTCCTCGCTGAAGCCGCCCGCGTCCCGCTGCGCCGGGCGCGGCGCAGCGGCCTGCGCCAGCGCCTCCCGTACGCCCCGCCAGCGGTCGGCGATGTCCGGCGAACTGTCCGGATCTCCCACGAACAGGACGTCGCGGCGGCCGTCGGCGAGCAGGTGCCGGGCCAGTTGCGCGGCGCTGCCGGCGTTCTCCGTGGTCACCGAGTCGACGTCGTCGACCGGCGGCCGGGCCAGCAGTACCACCGGGGTGCCCCGCTCGGCGATCTCGACCACGACCTCGTCGGAGACGGTGCGGCCCAGCACCACCAGGCCGTCGACCCGGCCGGCCAGGTCCAGGACCATCTCCCGGGCGGCCGGACGGCCGTGGGTGGACAGGATCAGCACCGAGCGGCCGATCTCCGCGGCGGCCGCCTCGTAGCCGAGCACCACCTCCGCGTAGTACGGCCCGGACAGATCCGGGAACACGATGCCGTTGGCGGCGTGCCGGCGTTCGGCCAGCGACCGGCCGAGCCGGCTGGGCGTGAAACGCAGGTCCCGTACGGCGGTGAGCACCCGCTCGCGGGTCGGCTCCGCAACCTGACCGTTTCCGCTCAGCACCCGGGAGACCGTGGCGATCGAGACACCGGCATGGCTCGCGACCTCGCGGATCGTGACCACCGACCGCGTCTCCACCGGTGCCCGTGACGACAGGTGCTGCCCCATCCGGGTCCTCACTCAGAGCTGGCTGTAAGCGATTGCTGTAACCGGTTACAGGATCAGGTGCGGGTACCGCGCTGTCAACCCCTCGCCGCACGCCGGTACTCTCCGCTTCCGCCGGCTCACCAAGGGGCTGGGAGCGCCCGTTCGTCTACACAGGACGGAGTCGCCGACCGGCCTCGCCCACCGCCCAGACGGACAGGTAGTGGACAGATACCGGCACTCAGGCCGGCGTGGTCCCGGCCCCCGGATCCTCGGGCCCCTGGTCGCGCTCGGCCGCCCGCAGCGCCGTACGCACCGGCGCCAGCTGCTCCGGGCCGTGCCGGTGGGCGAGGTCGCGCAGCATGTACCGGCACGCCCACGCCCGGGCGTACGCGGGCAGCGCCGCGAAGCCCGCCGCGTCGGCCCAGCCGTCGGCCAGGGCCCCGAAGGCCGGGTTCCGGCACAGCGCGACGGCGGTCGGGTCGTACGTCAGCACCGACCACGACCGGGCCCGGTCCAGGAGCGGATCCCCCGCCGCCGCGTTCGCCCAGTCGAGTACGCCGGTGACCTCGTCGCCGTCGTCGACCAGGACGTTGAACGGATGCAGGTCGCCGTGCAGCAACCGGTCGCCGGTCGACTGCCCGTCGCCGGTCGGCTGCCGGGCCGGCGCCGACCATACCGGCGGTACCGCCGCGGGCGCGGGCACCCGGGCAAGAGCCGCGTGCAGCCGGCCACAGGCGGCACCCCGTCGG
>JBAUUM010000011.1:0-13678 GCA_049582705.1 Actinocatenispora sp. | reverse complement strand
CGGCCGGCCGGGGAGCACGGCGAGGGTGCCGGTGCGCTTCGGCTCGGTGGCGGGCGCGTGCGCGTCGCGGCGCAGCATGCGTACGGCGGAGCGGGTCTGCTCCGGTGCCGAGGCGGGGGCGGTTCGCCGGGCCTGGCGGGGGGTGACGGTGCGGCGCATGCCGGCGGGGCGGCTGACGAGTACTTCCAGGAGGCGGTTGACCTGCATGGGTTCGTCGATGCAGAGAACGCCGAGTCCGGAAACGGAACGCGCCTTGGTGGTCACGCCAAGTAGATGTGCGGATCGTACGGCCAGTGCCAGCAGGTCCGCGTCCCGGATGCGCAGCCGCAGTCCGGCGGTGTTGCGGACCGGGGTGGTGGCGAGCAGGAGCGCCCGCCAGATGGCCACCGCGGTGGCCATGCCCCGGCGGCTGCTGAGCACCGTGGCGTTCGGCGGGGTGGCGCCACCGCTACGCACCGTCGATGAGATGGTGGCCTGGGCGTTGCGCCAGGCGCCGGACAGCGCGGCCATCACCGGGTCCCGGGTAGTCTCGCCGACCCGGACGAAGTGCATCTCGTGCCGGTGCCGGATGCCGAGTACTCTGCTGTCCACGTGAGGTGCCACGCCGGTGCCGTGTCGCAGTGTGCCGGCGAACCTCGCTGCTGCGGTGGCGGTGTCGAACGAGGTGAGCGCGTCGAGTTCGACGAGGTCTGCGGTGGTGTGGCGGGGCATGCGGTTGCCGGGCGTGCCGGTGGGCCCGGCCACGGCGCGTGCCACGGATCGGTAGAGCACTGCGGCCTCGGTGAGGGCCGTGCGGTCGTCGATCGGGCTCACCTGGAGCCGTCGACGCAGCGCTGCGAGGTCTGGAAGCATGATGTCCTCCTCCATCGGCAGCCCTGGGATACGCGGCGGAGTTGACCGGTCGCCCACCGCGTACCCGGGGGGACCGGCGCGGGGGCCGGTCCGTTGGGTCGGCGTGGCGTGCCTTCCGCCACGCCGGCTGATCCCGGGTGGAACTGAACGTGACGATAGGGGCAGTGGACTTCGGCGGCGCAACTGAGCGACGATCCTTGAGCAAACGTTGAGCAGCGTGGCGCTGGCGCAGGGACGTCGGGTTCAGCGAATACGGAGTGTGGCGTGGAGATCCTGGTTGTCGAGGACGACGTTCGCCTCGCCGACGCGTTGTGCGTCGCATTGCGACGACGTGGATACGGAGTGACGCATGCGTCCTCGGGTGCGGAGGCGCTCGCCGCGCCGCCGTGCGATCTTGTCCTGCTCGACCTCGGACTGCCGGACACCGACGGCCTGATCGTCTGCCGCCAGTTGCAGGAGCGCTCCGACGTCGCGGTGATCATCGTGACCGCCCGTGGCGAGGAGCACGAACGGGTGCACGGGCTGCGCACCGGCGCGGACGACTATCTGGTCAAGCCGTTCAGCATCGCCGAGCTGACCGCCCGGATCGAGGCCGTACTGCGTCGCCACCGGCCGCGCCCCTCCGGCCCGGTCGAGGTGGGGCCGTTGCTCATCGACGTGGACGCCCGCCGGGTCCTCATCACCGGGGAGACGGTGCCGTTGCGGCCCAAGGAGTACGAGCTGCTGGTGGTGCTGGCCCGGGAGGCCGGCTCGGTGGTGGCCCGGCACCGGTTGATCATGGAGGTGTGGCGCGGCACCTGGCCGGGTGCCGCCCGAACGCTCGAGGTCCACATCGGATCGCTGCGGGGCAAGGTGTCGGCGGCCGGCCGCATCGAGGCGGTACACGGGGTCGGCTACCGGTTCATGCCCGTGGGCGCCGAGGCCGAGGAGTAGTCGTTGCGTCGCAGAGTGCTGATCACCTACCTGTCCCTGCTCGGTGTCGTACTGGTTGCCTTCCTGATCCCGCTCGCGGTGACGATCGCGTCCCGGGAGACCCAGGGGGTCTTCATCGACCGGGTCAACGACACCACCCGGTTCGCCGGGGTGGCCGAGGGCGCGATGCGCAACCACGGGCGGGTGTCGGCGTTGCAGGGGCAGATCGCCGAGTACGACCGGCTGTACGGCATCGGGGTCGCGGTCGTCCAGCCCGACCTGGTCATCCGGATCGCCTCGCGCGGTGGCATCGAACCGGCCGACAAGCAGCTGAACGGTCAGGTCATGGAGGCGCTGTCCGGTTCCCGCGCGCAGCCGGCCGGCATCGTGTGGCCGTGGCAGTCGGCGCCGATGGTGGTGGCGCAGCCGATCGGCAACCCCGGCACCATCAGTGGTTGCGTGGTCACGGTGTCGCCGACCGACAAACTGCGTGCCTCCATCTGGCACCAGTGGGCGGTGCTGGCCGTGATCGGCCTGGTGATCCTGCTCGTCGGCGCGGTGGCCGCGGTGCCGGTCACCCGCTGGCTCGCCCGCCCGCTCAACGAGCTGGACGAGGTGACCCACGCGATGAGTCGCGGTGAACTCACCGAGCGGGTGCACGACGACACCGGACCGCCGGAACTGCGCCGGTTCGCCAGTTCGTTCAACACCATGGCGGACCGGTTGGCCACGCTCATCGAACGACAACGGGCCTTCATCTCCTACGCCAGCCACCAGCTGCGTACGCCGCTGGCCACGGTGCGGCTGCGGGTGGAGAACCTCGGCGACGTGATCCCGCCGGACTCGGAGGAGGAGCACCGGATGGTGCTGGAGGAGGTGGACCGGCTGTCGGCGATCTTCGAGGCACTGCTCACCTTCGTCCGTACCGGGGCGGAGCGTGCCGAGCTGATCACCGTGGACGCCGGCGCCATCGCCGACGCCCGACTCGTCGCCTGGCAGGCGGTGGCCGAACACGCCGGTGTCACGCTGGTGCGTTCCGGCGCCGAGACCGCGCCGGTACGGGCCGCCTGTCAGACGCTCGACCAGACTCTCGACGCGCTGGTCCACAACGCCATCAAGTACTGCGGCGCCGGTAGCCGGGTGGTCATCGCGGTGCGGCCCAGCGTCCGGTGGGTCGACGTGCACGTCATCGACGACGGGGAGGGCATGTCCGACGAAGCGCTGTCGCGTGCGATGCAACCGTTCTGGCGGCACCCGACCGACCGGCACGTGGCCGGTGCCGGGCTGGGACTGGCCATCGCCAACGCCCTGGTGACCGCGTCGGGCGGCGAACTGACCCTGCGGCGGGCGAAGACCCGTGGCGTGGACGCGCGGATCCGGTTGGAACTGGACAGCCAGACGCCGTTGTCGGACATCCCGCCGCCACCGGAGCGGCCGGTGGTGCCGATAGCGCAGAAGGCCGCCGTCGGCGGTACGCAGGGTCGGGTGGGCCGGTGAAGCGTCGTTCCCTCCTGTGTGGACTGGCCGGCTCGGGCGTCGGCGGACTGTTGTCGGGCTGCGGGGAGGACCCCGGACCACTGCTGCCGATGCCGCTGGCCACCGGCGAGGCCGGCGGTGTCTACCTGCCCATCGGCAGGGCGCTGGCCGACTCGATGCAGATGCGCTGGCGGCCCGGCGCGCAGGTGACCGCGGGTTCGGTGGAGAACCTGGAACGGTTGCGGGACCACCGTTCCCGGATCGCGTTCACCACGGTCGACGTGGCGGCGCAGGCGATGGGCGGGCTGGGCGAGTTCAGGACGAAGGTCGGCGTGCGGGCGCTCGCCGGCCTGTACTCCGACTACGTCCACGTGGTCACCCGGCACTCCCTGCCGAGCGACCTCAACGGGTTGGCCGGGCGACGGGTCTCCACCGGTGCCCCGGGCTCCGGCACCGAGGTCGTCGCGGCCCGGTTGATGGCCGCGGCCGGCATCACCGTCCGCGGCTTCGAACGGCACCGGCTGGGGCTGCGTGAGTCGGTGCGGGCGCTGTGCGCCGGCATCATCGACGCCTTCTTCTTCTCCGGCGGGCTGCCCACGCCCGCGATCTTCCGGCTGATCACGAGCGACTCGGGCGCCCAGCTGCTGGACGTGTCCGGCTACGTGGACCCGCTGCAGAGCCAGTACGGCGAGGTGTACAGCTCCGGCTTCATCACCAACTCGGTGTACGGCTACCCGTCGAAGAACTCCGTCTGCATCCCGAACGTGCTGGTGGTGTCGCCGTCGATGGACGACGAGACCGCGTACGAGCTGACCAGGTTGCTGTTCGCGGCGAAGTACAAGCTGGGCAGGGCGCACGCCGAGGGCAACCAGCTGGACCCACACTCGGCGCTGGCCACCTACCCGGTGCCGCTGCACCCGGGCGCGGAACAGTTCTTCCGCGAGCAGAAGGACGCCTGACCAGGCACGCTCCCGACGAGGCGGTGGCCCCGGACCGGGCGGTCGGACCGGCCACGCCTTGACCCGCCAAGCCTGGCCGGGTGCTCGCCGCGCGCCGGAGCACGGCGTGCCGTGACGTGAACCATGTTGCCGGCGACGCGGGTCCCATGTAAAAACGATATGGCGAATCTGTTTTCAGCGTTCAGAGGGAGTCGCGCGTGCCCACCGCGTTCAGTACCGCCGAGCGGAACCGGATCACGAGCGCGCTGCGCGCCACCGCGCTGCGGCTGTTCGGCAGCCAGGGGCTGCGCAGGACCTCGCTGGACGACCTGGTCCGGCCCGCCGGCATCGCGAAGAGCACCTTCTACCTCTTCTTCGACTCCAAGGAGGCGCTCTACCTGGACCTGATGCTCGGGCGCACGGCCGAGGTGCGCCGCCGGGTCGTCGACGAGGCGCTGCACCGCGGCACGGACACCCGCGACGCGCTGCGGCGGTTCCTGACCGCGACCGCCGAGGTGCTGCGCAGCGACCCTCTCTACCGCCGGCTGATGACCCATCCCGAGGAAATGGAGGCGGTCAGCGCCCGGGTGTCCCCGGCGGCGCTGGCACGGGTGGGCGAGGACAGCCCTTCGGCGGCGCTGGAACGGTTCCTCACCCAGCGCCGGGCCGTCGGCGACCTGCCCGCCGTCGACCCGCAGGTACTGACCGGTGTCCTGCGGGCCGTGCTGGTGCTGCCCGCGCACGCCGACGAACTCGGTCCGGCCCACTTCCCCCAGATCCTCGACCTGGTGATCGACCTGGTCGCCACCGGACTCACCCGCACGGAGGCGTGACATGCGCGCAGAACCCACGGCCGTCGTCGTCGGTGCCGGCATCGCCGGACTCGCGACCGCCCTGAGCCTGCACCGGGCCGGCTGGCGACCGGTCGTCGTCGAGCACGCCCCGTACCGCAGGACCGGCGGATACGTGGTGAACTTCGCCGGCATCGGGTACGACGCGGCCGAGCGCCTCGGCCTGCTCCCGGCGCTGCGGGCGCGGAACCTGGTGTACGACGAACTCCGCTACCTCGACGACGACCGCGAGGTCCGGCTGTCGGCGGCCACCCAGCGGGCACTGCTCGGTCCCCGCGCCCTCAACCTGATGCGCGGCGACATCGAGCACGTACTGCACGAAGCGCTGGCCGGCGAGGTGGAGATCCGGTACGCCACCACCGTCACCGACATCCGGCAGGACCCGGACGCCGTGCACGTGACGTTCAGCGACGGCACCCGGGGCACCGCCGATCTGCTGCTCGGCGCCGACGGTCTGCACTCCACCGTCCGCCGTCAGGTCTTCGGCCCCGAACGCGACCACCGGCTCGACCTGGACCACCTGATCGCGGTGTACGAACTGGACCGCGCGCCGCGGGAGGTGCCGCCCCGGACCTCCGTGTCCTACAACGTGCCGGGACGACAGGTCGCCGTCGCGCACCTCGGCGACGGGCGGACGATCGCGTTCTTCGCGCACCGCAGTACCCGGCCCGACGCCGAACTGGCCGCCGGGCCGCGGCGGACGCTGCCCGACGTCTACGGTGACCTCGGCTGGGTCGTGCCCGACCTGCTGTCCCGGGTGCCGGACCGGGAGTCGATCTACTTCGACATGGTCAGCCAGATCCGGATGGCCGCCTGGCACCGGGGACGGGTTGCCGTACTGGGCGACGCCGCCTGGTGCGTGACCCTGTTCGCCGGGTACGGTTCGTCGCTCGCCGTGGGCGGTGCGAACCGCCTCGGCGACATGCTGGCTCAGCTCCCGGACGTACCGACCGCGCTGCGTGCCTGGGACGTGGAGCTCCGCCCGCACGTACTGCGCAAGCAGCGGGCCGGCCGCCGGGCCAGGAGCCTGTTCGTGCCCGCCGACGCGGTCCGGCTCCGGCTGCGTCAGGCATCCCTGCGGGTCGCGTCGTCCCCACTGGTGACCCGGGTGCTGTCGCGTCGCTCGGCCTGAGACCGCCGTGCCCCGGGGTCGCCTTGCCCGGGGTCGCCCGGTGTCCGGGTCCGCCGTGCTCGGGTCCGGCCGGCCGGCGCGGGCGGCGACGGTTCCGGTCGCGGGGAAACCTGGAGGCGGACCGGCCGGGTGATTGCCTATTCTTGGGCCTGAGATGGACACGCCGCCCGCACCGCCCACAGTTTCCGACCTCAAGTCCCGTTTGGGCGATCTGATGCTCGCCGATCGGCGCCGGCTCGCCCGGCGGATCGACGGGCTACGCACGATCAAGGACCCGACGCGACGGGACAGCACCCTCGGCTCGCTTGCCGGGGCGGTGGCCAGCGCCGAACAGCGGGTGGCCGCCCGCCGGGCCGCGGTGCCGGTTCTCACGTACCCGGAGGAACTGCCAGTCAGTGCCCACCGGGACGAGATCCTCGCCGCCATCCGCGACCACCAGGTCGTGATCGTCGCGGGCGAGACCGGCTCCGGCAAGACCACCCAGATCCCGAAGATCTGCCTGGAACTCGGGCGCGGGGTGCAGGGCGTGATCGGGCACACCCAGCCGCGGCGGCTGGCCGCGCGCACCGTCGCCGAGCGCATCGCCGAGGAACTGGACGTACCGCTGGGCGGCGCGATCGGCTACCAGGTGCGCTTCACCGACCGGGTCGGCGAGCAGACCCTGGTCAAGCTGATGACCGACGGCATCCTGCTGGCCGAGATCCAGCGCGACCGGATGCTGCGCCGCTACGACACGATCATCATCGACGAGGCACACGAGCGCAGCCTCAACATCGACTTCCTGCTCGGCTACCTGAAGCGGCTGCTGCCGCAGCGCCCCGACCTCAAGGTCGTCATCACGTCGGCGACGATCGACCCCGAGCGCTTCGCCGAGCACTTCGGTGAGCCGAACGGGCGGCACGGCGGTGAGCCGAACGGGCGGCACAGCGGTAGCGCCGGGAAGCCCGCGCCGATCGTGGAGGTCTCCGGTCGCACCTACCCGGTCGAGGTGCGGTACCGGCCGCTGCTCGGTGACGGCGGGTCGGACGAGGACCGGGACCAGGTGCAGGCGATCAGCGACGCCGTGGACGAACTGTGCGCCGAGGGGCCGGGCGACATCCTGGTCTTCCTGTCCGGTGAGCGGGAGATCCGGGACACCGCCGACGCCCTGCGCCGACGCGAGTCGGGCGGGTCGCGGCACTCGTTCGAGGTGCTGCCCCTGTACGCGCGGCTGTCCGCCGCCGAGCAGCACCGGGTGTTCCAGCGGCACACCGGCCGGCGCGTGGTGCTGGCCACCAACGTGGCGGAGACGTCCCTGACCGTGCCGGGCATCCGGTACGTGATCGACCCCGGCACCGCGCGCATCTCCCGGTACAGCCACCGGCTGAAGGTGCAGCGGCTGCCCATCGAGGCGGTCTCCCAGGCGTCGGCCAACCAGCGCAAGGGCCGCTGCGGGCGCACCGCGGACGGCATCTGCATCCGCCTGTACGAGCAGGAGGACTTCGAGACCCGGCCCGAGTTCACCGACCCGGAGATCCTGCGTACGAACCTGGCCTCGGTGATCCTGCAGATGGCCGCCGCGCAGCTCGGCGAGATCGACGACTTCCCGTTCCTGGAGCCGCCGGACCGTCGGCAGGTCCGCGACGGCGTGCAGCTGCTCCAGGAACTCGGCGCGCTGACCGTGGAGGGCAAGGACACCGACCACCGGCTCACCCCGCTCGGTCGGCGGCTGGCGCAACTGCCGGTCGACCCGCGGCTGGCCCGGATGGTACTGGAGGCCGACCGCAACGACTGCGTGCGCGAGGTACTGGTCATCGCCTCCGCACTGTCCATTCAGGACCCGCGTGAGCGGCCGACCGACGCGCAGCCCGCCGCCACCCAGGCGCACGCCCGGTTCGCCGACAAGACCTCCGACTTCGTCGCCTACCTCAACCTGTGGCAGTACCTGCGGGAGAAACAGCAGGAGCTGTCCGGCAACCAGTTCCGCAAGCTCTGCCGCGCCGAGTTCATCAACTACCTGCGGGTACGGGAATGGCAGGACCTGCACAGCCAGCTCCGCCAGGTCGCCGCCGGGATGGGCGTGGAACGCAACAGCGAGCCGGCACCGGCCGACCGGGTGCACCTGTCGCTGCTGTCCGGACTGCTGTCGCACCTCGGTCTCAAGGACGTGGAGAAGAAGACCCCGCAGGGCCGACCCGGCGGCACGGCGCCCAGGACGCCGCGGCGGGGACCGGTGGAGTACCAGGGGGCCCGCAACGCACGGTTCTCGATCTTCCCCGGTTCCGCGCTGGCGAAGAAGCCGCCGCACTGGGTGATGGCCGCGGAACTGGTGGAGACGTCCCGGTTGTGGGGGCGGATCGTCGCGGAGATCGAACCGTCCTGGGTGGAGGGTCTCGCGGCACATCTGGTCAAGCGCAACTACTCCGAGCCGCACTGGGAGGCCAAGCCGGCGGCCGTGATCGCGTACGAGAAGGTCACCCTGTACGGGCTGCCGGTGGTGGTCCAGCGCAAGGTCAACTACGGACGCATCGACCCACCGGTGGCCCGGGAACTGTTCATCCGGCACGCCCTGGTGGAGGGCGACTGGCAGACCCACCACGAGTTCTTCGCCGCGAACCGGGCGCTGCTCGACCAGGTAGAGGACCTGGAGCACCGCTTCCGGCGCAGCGACATCCTGGTCGACGACGAGACGCTGTTCGAGTTCTACGACCAGCGCATCCCGGACACCGTGGTGTCCGGTCGGCACTTCGACTCGTGGTGGAAGAAGACCCGCCGCGCCGAACCGGACCTGCTGTCCTTCACCGCCGCGATGCTGGTGACCGAGAACGCCGACGCGGTCAGCGCCGTCGACTACCCCGACGACTGGCAGCAGGACGGCCTGCGGCTGGGTCTGACGTACGCGTTCGAGCCCGGCACCGAGACCGACGGGGTCACCGCGCACATCCCGCTGGCGGTGCTCGGCCAGGTACGCGCCAACGACCTCGACTGGCAGGTGCCGGGTCTGCGCGAGGAACTGCTGACCGCGCTGCTCAAGTCGCTGCCGAAGCAGCTGAGGCGCAACTTCGTACCGGTGCCGGACCACGCCCGCGCGCTGCTCCAGCGGATCTCCCCGGCCGACGGCCCGCTGCTGACCGCGATGGAACGGGAACTGCGGTCCATGACCGGGGTGACCGTGCCACGCGAGGCGTGGCAGCTCGACACGCTGCCGCCGCACCTGCGGATGACCTACCAGGTCGAGGACGAGACAGGCGAGGTCCTGGCGGCCGGGCGGGACCTGGCCGTACTGAAGGCGGAGCTGGCCGACCAGGCCCGCGCGGCGCTGTCCCGCTCCGCCAGCGGCATCGAGCAGACGGGGCTGACCGGCTGGACGATCGGTGAGCTGCCCCGCCAGTACGAGCAGGCGCTGGGCGGTCAGACGGTGCGGGCCTACCCGACGCTGCACGACGACACGGACAGCGTCTCGGTGCGGCTGGTCGACACGCCCGCCGAGCAGCACGCCGAGATGTGGCGCGGGATCCGGCGGCTGATCCTGCTGAACGTGCCGTCGCCGGCGAAGTACGTGCTCTCGCACCTGAACAACACCACGAAGCTGGCGCTGTCCAACAACCCGCACGGCGGCATCCCCGCGCTGCTGGCCGACTGCGTGGCGTGCGCGGCGGACAAGCTGATGACCGATGCCGGCGGCGTGGTCTTCGACGAGGCGGGATTCGTCCGGCTGCGTGACGCGGTCCGGGCCGGCCTCAACCCGACCGTACTGGGCACGCTGATGGCGGTGGAGAAGATCCTGGCGGTGTCGCGCCGGGTGCAGTCCCGGGTCAACGGCACCGGTAACGTGCTACTGCTGCCGGCGCTCGCGGACATCCGCGCGCAACTGGACGCACTGGTACGGCCCGGCTTCGTCACCGCCACCGGATGGCAGCGTCTCGCGGACCTGCCGCGCTACCTCACCGCCATCGAACGTCGCCTCGACAAGCTGCCCGCCAACCCCGCCCGGGACCGCCAGCTCATGCAGGGCGTCCAGCAGCTGCAACAGGAGTACCAGGAGCTGCGGGCGACCCGGCCGGCCGGCCAGGAACTGGCGGAGGTGCGGTGGATGCTGGAGGAGCTGCGGGTCAGCTACTTCGCGCAGACGCTCGGCACCCCGTACCCGATCTCCGACCGCCGGGTCGAACGGGCCCTCGACGACCTCGCCTGAGCCGGCGGCCGGGCACCACGGCGGGTGGCGGCAGCGCGCCGCCCTCACGGCGGTGGTACCCCGGCCGGATCCGTGACGCCCTGGTCGGGGAGCCGAGCCTGTGGCTGCGCGGGTCCCTTCGTTGTCTCCCTTCCGATCCCCGGACGCGGATCGCCGCGCCACGCTGTCACCGGCCCGCTCCACCGGCCGGCCGCAGGACGGTGCGCACACCGCCCACTGCGGTAGCGTGTGGCGACCTGAACGGCCACGGTGCGGGGAGATCGGCGTGTCGGACCAGACGGCGCTGCAGCTGGAGAAGTCCGGGTACCGGGCGTTCGAGGCGGAGGACTGGGAACGGGCCGGCCGGCAGCTCGCCGAGGCCGCGGAGCGGACGGAGAGCCGGCCCGCCGCCGCGGAACTGTGGTACGACGCGGCCCTGGCGTACAAGTTCCTCCATGACTGGCCGAAGGCGTACGAGCTGGGCCTGCGTGCCGCCGCGCTGAGCGAGCGGGGCGCCGAGAACCCGGTGTTCTGGAACCTCGGCATCGCCGCGACGATTTTGCGGGACTGGGACGTCGCCCGGGACGCGTGGCGCGGCTACGGGATCCCGGTACCGGACGGCACCGGCGAGATCGTCGACCAGTTCGGCATGACTTGCCTGCGGATCGCCACCACGACCGGTCAGGAGGTCGTGTGGGCGCGTCGGTTGTGTCCCACCCGCGCCCGGGTGATGAGCGTGCCGTTCGACGTGAGCCGGCGGTACGGCGAGGTCGTGGTGCACGACGGGGCACCCAACGGCGAACGGGTCAACGACGGCCGGACGTACCCGGTGTTCGACGAGCTGCAGCTGTTCACCCCGTCCGACCTCGCCACGCTGTCGGTGAGCGTGGTGGCGCGCCGCGAGGAGGACGCCCGCGCGCTGCTCGACGCGGTCAGCGCCGCCGGATTCGGCGCCGAGACGCTGGGCAGTGCGCAGATGCTCTGCCGGTGCTGCAGCGAGGGCTCGCAGACCGTGCGGCGCAGCGACCAGGCCGGCCGGCAGACGGTGCTGCTGGGCGCGCCGGAGACCGACGCCCGCCGACTGCTGGACGCGTGGCGCGCCGAGAGTCCGGCCGACCGCGAATGGGAACACCTGCACGTCGCCGGCTGACCGCCCGGCTGTCCCAGGGTGGTCGCGGGACGGCTGCCCGTCAGGATCCGGCGGGGCCGGTGGGCACCGGTTCGGTCACCTGGTCCGCGGCACCGTCGTCGACGGGTCGGCGTGGGGCGGTGCTCATCACCGTCGCGCCGACGGTGGCGGCGGCGACGAACGCCAGGGCGAGCCAGAAGGCATGCTGTGCCGCGGTTCCGGCCGCGTGGGCCGGCGTGTCACCGGTACCGCCGCGCAGGCCGTGCAGGAAGACGGAACCGAGGACCGTGACGCCCGCCGCGGCGCCGAGTTGCTGGACGGCGTTGAGCAGCCCGGAGCCCGAACCGGTCTCCTCGGCCCGCAGCCCGTTCAGGGCCGTGGTGAAGAACGGAACGGTGAACAGGCCGAGGCCGAGTCCGCTGACCGCCAGGGCGGGCAGCAGCGGCCACGGGTACCCGCCGGGGGTGCCGACCCGGTAGGCGGTGATCGCGCCGAGCAGCCCGGCGGCGAGGGTCACCAGCCCGACGAACATGACCCGGGCACCGTACCGGGGCACCAGCAGCGACCCGGCCACCCACGAGGCGACCGCGGTGCCCGCCGACCAGGGCAGCAGCGTCAGGCCGCCGGTGAGCACGTCGCGGCCGAGCCCGACCTGCAGGTGCAGCACGATCACCAGCATCAGCCCGTTCATCACGGCGAAGAACAGCGTCGAGGTGACCAGCGCGGCGGGAAAGCCACGGCCGGTGAACAGGCTCGTCTCGACCAGGGGGTGCCGCCCCCGCCGGGCCGCCGCGCGCTGACTGGCGCCGAAGGCCACCAGTACGGCGACCCCGGCGGTGAGCGTGAGCCAGTGCCAGGCCGGCCAGCCGTCGCCGGTCCCGTCGACCAGCGGCACGACGATCAGCCCGATCCCCAGTACTGCCAGCCCGGTCCCGGTGAGGTCCAGACGGGGCCGGTGGTCGGCGGAGTCCTCGCTCAGCAGTGGCCCGGCGGCCAGCACGGCGACCGCGAGGGGAACGTTGACCAGGAACACCGGCCGCCACGACGCGCCGAGCAGGTCGGCGTGGGTCAGGACGCCGCCCAGTACGGGGCCACTCACCGCGGCAAGGCCCATGACCAGGCCGATACGGCCGAGGGCACGGGCGCGTTCCTGGCCCCTGAACATGGCCTTGATCAGCCCGAATGTCTGGGGGATGATCAGCGCCGCGGTGGCGCCCTGGACGGCCCGGGCGCCGATCAGCAGCGCCGCGGTCGGTGCCAGTGCGCAGGCCACCGAGGCCACCGCGAAGCCGGCCACACCGGCGAGGAACATCCGTCGGCGTCCGGCGATGTCGCCCAACCGTCCCCCGGTGATCAGCAGCAGAGCGAAGGGCAACGTGTAGGCCGCGCTGAACCACTGGATTTCGGACTCCGTACCGCCGAGGCGGTCGTGTATCACGGGTGCCGCGACCTGGACGATCGTGGTGTCCAACAGGTTCATGGCCTCCGCCACCAGCAGCGCGGCCAGCGCGACCCACCGCCACCGGTGCTGCCGTCGTGTGGTCCTGGTGATCATCGTGTCGCCCCCCCACCGGAATGTGACCGCCTCCGACGGGGAACGGTTCCACGCGCCAGGCATACCCACCATCCATGCGGGAAGAGTCGGCGAAATCTTCCACTGCACGCGGCGAACTGCGAGAATGTTCCGGTGCTCGACGACATCGACCGCGCTATCGTCCACGCCCTGCACGTGGACGGCCGGGCACCGCTCAGTCGGATCGGTGACGTCCTGGGCGTGTCCGCGCAGACCGTGGCCCGGCGGTACCGGAGGCTGCGTGCCGAGGCCGGTCTGCGGGTGGTCGGCCTGCCCGACGCGCACCGCGCCGGGCGCACCCAGTGGATCGTGCGGCTCACCGCCGCCCCCGCCGCGGCCGGTGAACTCGCCCGGGCGCTTGCCCGCCGCCCCGACACCTCATGGGTACGGCTGACCTCCGGCGGAACCGAGATCGTCACCATCGTCACGGCGCCACGGGCGGATCCCGGTTCGCCCGCCCTGCTGCTGCACGACATTCCCCGCACGGGCGGCGTCACGGCCGTGACCGCGCACTGTCTGCTCCACACGTACCTCGGCGGACCGACCGCGTGGCCGGGACGGGCCGAGGCCCTCACCGGGGAGCAGGCGGACCGGCTGCGGTTCGGCCCGGCCCGGCAAGCCGGCGACCGCGCGGAGCCCGAGGACGACACGCCGCCGACGTC
>JBAUUM010000010.1:0-2925 GCA_049582705.1 Actinocatenispora sp. | reverse complement strand
GTCCCAGCCGTCCCACCCGTCCCAGACCAGCTCAACCCAGGGACGGCTTACGCCCCGGGACGGCTTAAGCCGTCCCACCCTTCAAGCCGTCCCGCCCCTGACCTGCGATGGGACGGCTGGGACGGCTGGGACGGCTTACCCCACCAACAGGAGGCAGACCCCATGACCGCGCCTACTGTCAGTGACTCTCAGTTCGGGGAGATGCAGCTCTACCGCGTGCCCGACGCGATGCGGCTGCTGAGACTGAGCCGTGCCGCGATCTACGAGCAGATGCGGAAAGGCCGGCTCCGCTCGGTCAAGCAGGGACGCTGCCGCCTGTTCACCTCGCACGGCATCCGTGCCTACATCGCCCTACTCGAGCGCGAAGCGGAGGTCAGCTAGTGGCGAAACGTCGGGCACGCGGTGACGGCGGGATCCACTGGGACCCGAAACGCGAGAGGTATATAGCAACAGCAAGCCTCGGATTCGACGCCTCGGGTCGACGCATCGTAAAACGCGGAAGCGGCAAAACCAAGACGGACGCGAAGAATAAGCTCAAGGAAGTTCTCCGCGACTACGAAGACGGATTGGCGATCGCCCCGGCCAAGTACACCGTCGCACAAGCGGTCACCGACTGGCTGACCTTCGGTCTGGTGGGGCGTTCCGATAAGACCATCGCCACGAATACCCAGCAGTGCAATACGCACATCATCCCGGCTCTTGGTTCGCGAAAGCTACGCGATCTCTCTGCCGAGGATGTAGACCGCTGGCTCGCAGAGAAGAAAAAGACGCTAAGCACGCGGACCTTGCAAGGGCTGCACTCATGCCTCAATCGCTCGATCAAACGAGCCATGGCACGAGACAAGGTCAAGCGGAACGTCGTGGAATTGTGCTCAGTGCCTAACGGTCAACCGGGACGCCCATCGAAAGCACTGACCATGGCTCAGGCTGAGGCGGTACTGAAGACCGCTGAGGGGCACCGAATGTACCCGTACGTGGTGATGTCCCTTCTGACTGGCGCACGGACCGAGGAGTTGCGCGCGCTCACGTGGGATCACGTGGACCTGAAGGGACGCCCGAAAGAATCGCCTCCGGTGCCTCCGCACGTGGCTGTGTGGCGGTCCGTGCGGGCGGGCGGAGACACCAAGACAAAGAAGTCGCGCCGTACGCTCGCGCTTCCGAAACGATGCATTGATGCGCTGCGGTTACAACGGCGGCAGCAAGACAGGGAACGCAGAACAGCCGGAACGAGATGGGAGGACCATGGATTGGTGTTCACCACGAACCTTGGTACCCAGCTTGACCCGCCGAACGTGCGGCGCGACTTCCGTGCAGCGATCAAGGGCGCCAAAGGGGTTCACGCCTACGCATGGACGCCACGCGAGCTACGGCACAGCTTCGTGTCGCTGCTGTCTGACAGTGGAATGCGACTGGAGGACATCTCGCGACTGGTCGGGCACCGCAGTACCGCGGTGACGGAGCAGGTGTACCGCAAGCAGATCCGGCCGGTGATCCAGGAGGGCGCGGTGGCCATGGACAAGATCTTCGCCTGATCTGGAGAGCGGTAGTCACTCAGTTAGACACTCAGGGGCCACTTCCGAAACCGGAAGTGGCCCCTGACCTGGTGGAGCTGAGGGGATTTGAACCCCTGACCCCCTCGATGCGAACGAGGTGCGCTACCGGTCTGCGCCACAGCCCCAAGCCTTGCGGCGATCAGACTAACAGGTGGGCGGCGCGGGGTGCGAACCGATACCGGCGTTGCGGGTACCGCGCGTGCCGGTCGGGCGGGATGCCCGGCCACGCCCCGTCCGGGGTGACCGGGCCGGATGACCGTCAGCCGCCGTTGGCCAGGCGCTGCAGCCCCGCGTAGTCACCGTTCCACACGTCCCGGTCGACCTCGCTCGGGATGCCCGCCACGCTGCCGTGCCAGTCGTACTGGCGGAAGCTCCACGGAAACGAGCCCCAGCCACCGGGCATCTCCACGCCACCGTCCAGGTCGACGAGGAACAGCGGGGTCTGGGAGGCGAAGTCGCCGGAGCCGCCGGTGCACTGGTTCCACCAGTTGGTGGCCGTGTAGATGATCGGGTAGCGGCCGGTCGCGGCCTGGTACCCGTCGACGAACTGGTGGATCCAGGACACCATGTCGCCCTGCGACAGGCCGTAGCAGGTCTCGCCGTACGGGTTGTACTCCAGGTCCACCATGCCCGGCAGGGTGAGGTTGTCGGCCGACCAGCCGCCGCCGTGCGAGAGGAAGAAGTCGACCTGCTCGGCGGCCGGCTCGTCGGGCCGGGCGAAGTGGTACGCGTCCCGGATGATGCCGGCGTTGTAGGCACCGGTGTAGTTCGCGCTGAACTGGTCGTCGGTGTAGTAGTTGCCCTCGGTGGTCTTGATGAAGGCGAAGTCGATGCCGGCGGCGCGGACCTGGCCCCAGTCGATGACGCCGTTGCCGTGGTACACGTCGATGCCTTCGGGCGCCGCGGTCACCGCGGACGCCGGGCGGGCGCCGCCGACCAGGCTCAGCACGGTGACGGCGAGTACGGCGGCCAGCAGCGTGGCGGCCGCCCGGAAGGGTCGGGACACCCGGCCGGGCCGGGTCGCGAGGAGGGGGTTCACCGGAGGTCCTCTCGGAGCTGGGATCGCTGGTGCCGCACGGGCGGCGCCATGATTGGGACACAAATCTGCCCAAGCCGCAAGATGAACGAAAATATCCACCTGAACCCGACCCGCGGACCTGCCGGTACCGCCCCGGCGGGCGTACGGTCAGAAGTTCGCCGCTCGGGCCTGGTACGGCCGGCCGCGCAGGTACGACGGCCCGTACGTGCCGTCGGCCACGTCCTGGTCCCCGTCGGCGTGGCCGTCCTCTGGGCGGCCGCCCCCGGCATGGTCCTCCTCGGCGTGTGCCGCCTCGGCCGCCGCGCGGGCCTCGGCGAGTTGCCGGGCCACTTC
>JBAUUM010000009.1:0-2953 GCA_049582705.1 Actinocatenispora sp. | reverse complement strand
CGCGCTGACACCGGCCGGACCGACGCCGCCACCGAGCACGCCGCCACCGAGCACGCCGACGCCGAGCACGCCGCCACCGACGCCGAGCGGACCGACGACACCGAGCACGCCGACGCCCACGCCAGCGTCGCCGCGGATCCCGAGGGCGCCGAGGCACTGACCGACGACGGCGACGCCACGGACGACGACGCGGACGAGGACACCGACGACGCGGCGGCCGCCGGTACCGGACAACCCGCCGGGGACGACACCGACGACGACGGCGATCCCGACACGCCCACCGTGGTCATGCCGCGGATCACCGACGCCAAGGACACCGGCACGTCCGGTGGCCGCGCGGCAGCCGTGGGGCGCAAGGGCGCGAAGCCCCGCACCGCACACGCCACCAGGAGCGGCCGGTCCGGCCGTACGAAGACCGGCGCCAAGGGCCGGCCCACCCCGTCGACGACCCGGGACGCGGACAGCACCGGGGCGGACGGCGGCGCCACCGACACCGGCGCGAAGCCGGTGTCCAGCACCTCAGCCCGGTCCTGACCCGCCGTGGTCACCACGCCGGCACCGCCGGTCCGGCAGCGGACGCCACCCGTCCCGCTCGCCGGGGCGGTGGCGCGCCCCGGACGCCGCTCCTGGCCGGGCGCGGCCGTACCACTGACCTGGCTGCTCGCCGGCTACCCGATCTGGTGGGCGCTGGGCCTCGGCGTACTGATCTTCCCGTTGATGGCCGTGCCGATGGCGGTCGGCCTGGTCAACCGCCGACCGCTGCGGCTGCCACCCGAACTCGGCCTGTGGTTCCTCTTCCTGCTCACCGCCCTCGCCGGGATCGCGGCCCTTGGTATGGACCCCGCCGGCACCATCCCGGACGGCGTCGTCGGCCGGCTGCCGGGGGTGGCGTTCCGGTTCGTCGAGTACGGCTCGCTGACCGTGCTGATGCTCTACGCGGGCAACCTCACCGAACGCGAACTGCCCCGCCGGAGGCTGGTGGGACTGCTGGCCTGGCTGTTCGTCGTCACGGTCGGCGGCGGCCTGCTCGGTACGTTCGCGGGTGACTTCCAGTTCTCGTCGCCGGTGGAGATGGTGCTGCCGCCGCACCTGCGGGGCAACGGCTTCGTCGCCTCCCTGGTGCACCCGTCGGCGGCCCAGGTGATGGAGGTGCTCGGGTACTCCAGCCCTCGGCCGGCGGCGCCCTGGGGGTACACGAACACCTGGGGCAACAACTTCGCGCTGCTGATCGGCTGGTTCGTGGTGGCCGCGCTGGCGGTACGACGGCGGGTCGTGACATCCCGGACGGTGCCGGGCGTGCCCGGCCGCGGGACCGTGCCCACCGGCGGGACAACCCGGTGGCTCGTCGCCCTCGCCGTATTGCTGGTCGCGCTCGTACCGGCCGTGTTCTCGCTCAACCGGGGCCTGTGGATAGACCTCGGTCTGGGCGGTGCGTTCGTGGCGTTCCGGCTGGCGAGCCGGGGCCGGCTGTGGGCGCTGGCCACCGCGGCCGGCGCGGTGACGCTGGTCGGCGTGCTGCTGGTGCTGACACCCCTCGGCACCGTGGTGTCCAGCCGACTGGAGAACGGCAAGAGCAACAACGTCCGCATGTACGTGACCCAGCAGGCCGTGACCGGGATCTGGGAGTCGCCCGTCGTCGGCCTCGGCACCACCCGCAACACCGCCGGCAGCGACCAGTCCATCGCGGTGGGCGGCACGGCCGACTGCGCGCGGTGCGGCGCGCACACCATCGGCGGCAACGGCCAGCTCTGGCAGGTGCTCTACCTGCACGGACTGCTCGGCACCGCCTGCTATCTCGGTTTCTTCCTGACGATCCTGTGGCGCTACCGCTCCGACACCAGCGCCATCGGACTGGCGGGATCCGCGGCCATCGTGATCTCGCTGGCCTCGATGCTGTACTACAACGCGCTCGTCACCCCTCTGGCCTTCACGTTCCTGTCCTACGTCCTGTTGTGGCGTAATTCCGAGCCCGAGGAGAGCAGATGACCAGTGCGCCCGTCGAACTCACGGCTGGTGAGGCGGGTCGGCGCGCGGCGTACCTGAACGAGGTGCTGCCGTTGCTGTACCCGGAACCCTGCGCCACGTCGTTGCCCCGGTCGACCTCGACGCACGAGGACCTGCCGGTGCACCGGGAATTCGTGGTACTGCCCGACGTGGCACGTGCCCGGCTGCTCGCACCGGCCGGCGACACCCGGGTCACGGTGGGCGCCGTGCGCCGCTACTCGGAGCCCCAGTCGCTGACGTCCCGGTTGAAGCGGCGCGCGGTGGTCGCCGCCTTCCGTACCGGCACGGACGGCCTGCTGCTGCGCGACCGGGTCCGGATCCACGCGCCCGAGGGCGCCGACCACATCGAACGCTTCCTGCACGGCCTGCTCGGCCACCAGTTCGAGCTGTCCGTCCACATCGGACCCGCCCGGGCGAACCGGAAGCCGGTGATCCAGCTGCTCGACGACCAGGGCCGCACCGTCGCGTTCGTCAAGCTCGGCGTCAACGACCTGACCCGCACCCTGGTACGCGGCGAGGCGCAGGCGCTGCTGGACCTCGCCGACGTCGGCTTCCGCCAGCTGCGGGTGCCCACGGTGCTCGCCACCGGTCAGTGGCACGGGCACGAGGTACTGGCCTCGTCCGCGCTGCCGGTCGAGCAGCCCCGGGTGCCGCTGGACCGGGCCCGCCTCGTCGGCGCCATGCGCGAGGTGGCCGGCGTCGTCGGACTGCACCGGCAGCCCCTCGCCGAGAGCCCGTACTGGTCCGGCCTGCGCGGCCGGCTCGCCGCGCTCACCGACTCCAACGACGGGCGGACCCTCGCCGCCGCCGGCCACGAACTGGTCAGCCACATCGGCGAGTACCGGCTCGACTTCGGTGCCTGGCACGGCGACTGGACCCCGTGGAACATGGCCGCGGTCACCGACGCGCTGCTGGTCTGGGACTGGGAGCGGTTCACCGTCGGCGTACC
>JBAUUM010000008.1:0-6738 GCA_049582705.1 Actinocatenispora sp. | reverse complement strand
GCACCGGGTGCCGACCGCGACCAGCAGGCCCAGCCCGGTCGAGTCGCAGAACTCCAGCTCCGACAGGTCGACGACGAGTCGCCGCCAGCCGGCGTCGATCATCTCCATGATCCTGCCGCGGGTCTCGTCGACGCTCGCCACGTCCAACTCGCCCCTGAGGGACGCGACCAGCGCGCCCTCGCACTCCCAGACCTCCACACCCACCTCGTCACCCTCCCGCTTCTGCCTGCCGGTCGGGTGGTGCCCGACCGGCTGATGGATCACGGACGGAGCCAGCTACCAGGTCGAAATGTCCTACCTGCAGGATGCCGGAGGCGTCCGGCTCCTGTGGTGGTAACGACCCATTGGCCCGTCCGCGTCGCGACCCGCGGGGTGTGTCGTGACGGTCAGGGGCGTACCCGGTAGTCGTGCGGCAGCGCGGTGCCCCGGTACGGTGCGGCCGGCAGCGCCCGGCCGGTCAGGAACGCGCGCACCTCGGCCAGGTACTCGCCGGGCCGGTCCTGGTACGCGTTGTGGCCCGCGCCCTTCAGGTAGTACAGCTCGCTGTGCGGGATGGACTCCAGGTAACCCGTCGCCGAGGACCAGGACAGGTAGTCGCAGGAGCCCTTGACGACCAGGGTGGGCACCGTCGTGCGGGCCAGCGCCGGCCGCGGGTCGACGGTGTTGGCGCGGACCGGCGACTGCGAGTACTGGTTGGAGTAGAAGCCGAGGCCGCGCAGCGCCGGCCCGGGATCCTGGCCCGGGCAGTGCAGGGCGGGCCGGGACTTGTCGTACACCGCCTCGAAGTCGCCGTCCATCTCCGCGTCGCCGACCAGGTTGTGCGCCGCGTCCGGATTCACCTGCAGCAGGTTGTACGCGAGCAGCACCCGCGGCCGGGCCAGCGCCGAGATGGTGGCCACCCGCTGCCGGCCGGTCAGCACGGGCAGGGTGCTGTCGCCGCCGGCCTTCGGGTCCAGGTCGCTCGGGGACGAGAACACCGCCCGCGCCACGTGTCCCGGATGCCGGGACAGGTACGTGGCGGCGAGCCGCCCGCCGTACGAGTGGCCGATCAGGTCGACCTTGTCCGCGCCGAGGTGCCGGCGCAGCGCGTCCAGGTCGGCGACGGCCCGGTCCATCGTGTACGCCTCGGGGCTGGCCGCGCGCCCGGAGCCAGCCGAGCCGAACTGGTCGTACACCACCACGTCGAACCCGGCGGCGGCGAGCTGGCCGAAGTACCTGCTGTCGCCGCGCAGGTCGGGCGTGCCCGGACCGCCGTGCACGAAGATCACCGGGGTGGGCCGGGGGGTGCCCCGGGCGGGGATGCGCACGTAGGTCAGGTGCGAGCCGGTGGGCAGCGCGACGGTCCGCTGACCGGCGACGGGCGCCGGCGACGAGACGGAGCCGTTCATCGGCACGAGCGTCGCCACCAGGTAGCACAACGCCACCACGGCCGCGCTGATGGTGACGACCTGTCGTCGGCCGCGCCGGGTCCGCCGCCGGGTGGCCCACCAGGTGCCCGCCGCGTTCACGGCCAGCAGGGCGAGCAGACCCGCGGTGACGAACACGGCCGGCGACGCGCTGAATTTTGCGACCCCCAGCAGTACCGTCACCCCGACCACGCCGCCCACCGCGGCGGACAGGACCACCAGCACCCCGGTACGCTTCCGTCCCGTCCGTCGCCGCTCCGTACTCCGCATGCCGTCAAGGATGCCGTCTGCCGTCCCGTCCGGCTCGCCCAGGTTCCGGCCCGCCACGCGGGCATCACGCCCGGTCGCGCGCGCGACGGGCGTCGGGTAGTCGAACGGGCAGTCAGTACGGCCCCGGCCGACGGTCAGGGCGGCCGATAGCCGGCCGGACGGTCCGTTGAGGGTCGGTTCCCAGCAGCACCGTTGGCACGGTGAAGGGGACCGTGAACGCCCGCACCATGCCGAGGCGGGAGGTCGGTCTGCGGCGCGGCGAAAGCCGGGTCGCCCGGACCGGCCGCCCTAGATCAGGAGCCCGCATGACCGACCTCGAGCTGTCCGTCGACGTGCGTGCCGCGACGCTGCCGGACGTGCTGCGGGAGTACGCGGCTCGGGACCCGGACGCGGTGGCGTTCACCCACCTGACCTTCGACGCCAGCGCCGGTTCCGACGGGCGCGGCGTGGGCCATGACCTCACCCGCGGCCGGTACCACCGGCGGTCCACCGCGGTGGCGGCCGCCCTCGCGGCGCACGTGCGCCCGGGCGCGCGGGTACTCGTACTGCTGTCGCCCGGCCTGGAGATGGCCGTCGGCGTCACCGGCGTGCTGTACGCCGGCGGGGTCGCCGCGCCCTGCTCGCCACCGCCGGAGGACGTGACCGACCCCCGCTCCGAACGGGTCGTGCAGATCGCCCGGCAGGTCGACGTCGGCGCGGTGGTCGCGACCGCGGACACCGCCGCGCGCCTGACCGACCTGCGGGCGAAGCTCGGCGACCTGCCGTGGGTCGCGGTGGACACGGTGGACGACGCGGACGGCTACGAACCGCCGTCGCTCACCGGCGACGACCCGGCGCTGCTGCAGTTCTCCCCGGGCCCCACCGGCGCCGGTCGCGGCATCGTGGTCAGCCACACCAACCTGCTCGCCCAGATCGACCAGACGGTCCGGCTGGCCCACCTGCCGGCCGGCGCGAACGTGGTCGGCTGGGTCTCGCCGTACCACGCGCTGGGCATCGCCGGGCACCTGCTGCTGTCCCAGTACCTCGGCGGGCGGCACGTGTCCCTCGCGCCGGAGGACTTCGTCGCCGACCCGCTGCGCTGGCTGCGGGCCATCTCCGACACGCCCGGCCCGGTCTTCTCCTGCGCGCCGAACTTCGCCTTCGACCGGTGCGTGGACCGGATCCCTGCCGAGCGGCGGGCCGGGCTGGACCTGTCCGGCTGGCAGACCGCGTTCAACGCCGCGGAACGGGTCCAGCCGCACACCGTCGAACGTTTCGTCGACGCCTTCGCCCCACACGGCTTCGCCGCCGCGACGATGGCGCCCGGTTACGGCATGTCCGAGACGATGCTGTTCCTGACCGGCCGCCACCCCGGGACCGACCCGCTGGTACTGACCGTCGACCCCGCCGAACTGGGCCGGGGCCGGGTCGCCCGGGTCGACGCGACGGACGGCCTGTCCCTGGTCGGGCTCGGTGCGACCGGCCCGCACTGTGAACTGCTGCTCGTCGACCCGGAGACCCGTACCCCGGTGGACGCGGACCGGGTCGGTGAGGTGTGGGTCCGTGGGCCGGTCGTGTGCCAGGGCTACCACGACCGCCCCGAGCTGACCGCGGAGACCTTCGGCGGCACGCTGGCCGACGGTACCGGCCCGTACCTGCGCACCGGGGACCTCGGCTTCCGGCACGACGGCGAGCTGGTGCTGTCCGGACGGTGCAAGGAACTCGCCATCATCCGGGGGCGCAACCTGTTCCCCGAGGACGTGGAGGCCACCTGCCGGCGGGTCCGTCCCGCGCTGGCCGACATGCCGGGCGCGGCGTTCTCGGTGGACAGCGACGAGGGCGAACGCCTGGTGGTCGTGCAGTCGGTGCCGGCCGACGACGACGGGGAGGACCTGGACGCCCTCGCCGCGCGGCTGCGCGCCGCGGTGACCGGCGAACACGAGGTCGAGGTGCACGACCTGCTGGTGGTGGCGCCCGACCAGGTGCCGCGCCGGCCGGACGGGACCGTGCACCGCGACGCCACCCGGCAGCGGTACCTGGCCGACGAGCTGGTCGCCCGCGCCACCAGCCGGCGCAACACCACGCCGGCCGCCGCCGAGAGCTTCGGCCCGCTGCGCGGCATGCTGCTCGCGCTGGACGAGGCCCTGCGGGTACCGGTCCTGGTCGCGGAGCTGCGCCGTCGGCTCGCCACCGTACTGGGCACCACCGCGGAGAAGGTCGCCGAGGACACCGCGCTGGCCGGCCTGGGCGTGGAGTCGGTACGGGCCATCGAACTGCGCGGTGACCTGGAACGTGACCTCGGTGTCGCGGTGCCGATGGTGGAGTTCCTGCGCGGCTCGCTGACCAGCCTGGCGACGGCGGTGGCCGGCCAGCTCGACGGCCCCGCGAAGGGCGGCCACATCGACTGGCGGCCGCTGGTCGCCGACCCCGGGCACCGGCACGAGCCGTTCCCGCTCACCGAGCAGCAGTACGCGTACTTCGCCGGACGCAGCGCCGAATTCAACCTCGGCGGCGTCTCGGTGCACATCTACATCGAGGTCGACGCGGCCGACCTGGACGTGGACCGGCTGTCCGACGCCCTGCGCCGGCTCGTCGCGCACCAGGAGATGCTGCGCACCATGGTGTGCGCCGACGGCACCCAGCGGATCCTGCCGGTCGACGAGACCGTACTGCCGGACATCCCGGTGACCGACCTGTCCGGCGCCACCGACGCGGCGCGGGACGAGCACCTGGCCGGGGTCCGGGACGAGCTGAGCCACCAGGTCCTGCCGATCGACCACTGGCCGATGTTCGAGGTCCGGGCCAGCCGGTTGGCCGACGGCGTGACCCGGGTGCACGTGAGCCTGGACCTGCTCATCGCCGACGTGGCCAGCGTGCGGCTCTTCTTCCTGGAGTGGGGCGACTTCTACCACGACCCGCAGGCGCACCCGACCGAGCCGGCGGTGTCGTTCCGGGACTACGTCCTCGCGCTCGACCAGGTGCAGGAGTCGCCCGCGTACCAACGGTCCCGGGAGTACTGGCTGGCCCGCATCGCCGACCTGCCGCCCGGGCCGGAGCTGCCGGTGGCGTCCGGTGAGGAGCGCGGCAGCCGGACCCGGCGCGCACACGTGCTCGACGCGACCCGCTGGTCCCGGCTGCGCGGCTGGGCCGCGGACCGGGGTGTGACCCCGACCGTGGTGCAGCTCGCCGCGTTCTCGGAGGTGCTGGGCCGGTGGAGCCGGCGCGCCCGGTTCAGCATCAACGTGCCGCTGTTCAACCGGATGCCGCTGCACCCGCAGATCGACACGATCATCGGCGACTTCACCGCCGTCACCCTGCTGGAGGTCGACCTCACCCGGGCCGACGGCATCGGCGCGCTCGCCGAGACGATCCAGCGGCAGCTGTGGCAGGACCTCGACCACCGGTACTTCACCGGCGTCGAGGTGATGCGCGAGCTGAGCCGGCAGACCGGGGTACCGCCCGGCCTGTTCACCTCCGTGGTCTTCGCGAGCGCCCGGGAACACGGCCGGGACCGGGAGGGCGACCAGGGCTCGCTGGGCTCGGCGTGGCTGGGCGAGATGGGCTACGTCGTCTCGCAGACCCCGCAGGTGCTGTTCGACCACCAGGTGTACGAGGACCGCGGCACCCTGTCGTTCAACTGGGACGTGGTGGAGGGTGTCTTCCCGGACCAGGTCCTCGACGACATGTTCGGCACGTACTGCCGGCTGCTGGAGCAGCTCGCCGACGACGAGGCCGCGTGGGAGCCCGGCGCGCTGGACACGCTGCCCGCGACGCAGCGGGAACTGGTGGCGGCCGCGAACGACACCGCCGGCCCGGTGCCGACGGGGCTGCTGCACGAGCCGCTGGTCGGCTGGGCGCTGCGCGAGCCGGACCGGGTCGCCGTGCAGGGCCGGGACGCGACGCTGAGCTACGGCGAGCTGTACCGCCGGGCGTGCGTGCTGGCCGGACGGCTGGTCGAGCTGGGCGTGCAACGCAACGAGCTGGTCGCCGTCGCGGTGGACAAGTCCGCGGCGCAGATCGTCGCCGCGCTCGGGGTGGTCCTCGCCGGGGCGGCGTACCTGCCGGTCGACCCGGACCTGCCCGGCCCGCGGCAGGACCACCTGGCCACGGTGGGGCGCTGCCGCGCCGTGCTGACCCGCGCGGGTGGCCCGCGCCGCGACTGGCCGGACCCGCTCACCGAACTCGTGATGGACCTGGCCGAGCCGGTACCGGCGGAGGTGCCGGCGCCGACCGTGTCGGCCACCCCGGACGACCTGGCGTACGTGATCTTCACGTCCGGGTCCACGGGTACGCCGAAGGGCGTCATGCTGCGGCATTCGGCGGCGGCGAACACGATGGTCGACATCAACGAGCGGTACTCCGTCGGCCCGGACGACGCCGTGCTGGGCCTGTCGTCGCTGAGCTTCGACCTGTCCGTGTACGACGTGTTCGGCGTGCTGGGCGCGGGCGGCCGGCTGGTGCTGCCGCGGCACGGCAGCAACCGGGATCCCGGGCACTGGGTGGACCTGGTCGCCGAGCACGGGGTGACGGTGTGGAACTCGGTACCGGCGCTGGCGCAGATGCTGGTCGAGCAGGCGGAGAGCGCGGGATCCGCCGGCGGCCTGGATCCGCTGCGGGTGGTGCTGATGTCCGGCGACTGGCTGCCGGTGGACCTGCCGGACCGGCTGCGTGCCCTCGCGCCGAACTGTCGGCCGGTCAGCCTCGGCGGCGCGACCGAGGCCGCGGTGTGGTCCATCGCGTACGACATCGGCGACGTCGACCCCGCGTGGGAGTCGATCCCGTACGGGCGGGCGCTGCGCAACCAGAGTTTCCACGTGTTCAACGACCGCTGGTCGGAGTGCCCGGCGTGGGTGACCGGTGAGCTGTTCATCGGCGGCGTGGGCCTGGCCGACGGGTACTGGGCCGACGAGGAGAAGACCACGGCCCGGTTCGTAACGCACCCGGTCACCGGGGAGCGGCTGTACCGCACCGGCGATCTGGGCCGCTGGCGGTCCGACGGGCTGATCGAGTTCCTGGGCCGGGAGGACGGTCAGGTCAAGATCGGCGGGTACCGGATCGAGCTGGGCGAGATCGAGGCCGCGCT
>JBAUUM010000007.1:0-1702 GCA_049582705.1 Actinocatenispora sp. | reverse complement strand
GCGCTGGCTGACGTGCTCTGCGGGTCGTCGGCCCGCTGAACCGTCTGACGGCCCGCCGGATCCGTCCGGCGGGCCGTCAGACCGGTCGGGCGCCCCACTGTGCCCGTTCGGCCGGCACCGAACCGTTCGGGAGTGACCACCCGCTGACGGTTCGCCACCCGATCCGGTGGTCGCCCCCGTTCGCGGACACCCGTTGCCCTGGTTCCTGGTACCAGGGAGGCAGGCCCCGTGCCCGGCGTCCACCGCGCCGTCGCGACGCCGTCCGCGTCCGGGGCCGCCGGTGGGGAGTGGAGCATGGTGACGAGGAGATGGCTGTTCGAACCGGGTCATACCGGTGCGGAGTTCAAGGCCACGCACATGATGGTCACGGTGGTCCGGGGCCAGTTGAAGAACATCGAGGGCTTTGTCGAGTTCGACCCGCGCGAACCGGAGAGCGCCCGGGTCGAGGCCACGATCGACGCAACGGGCGTGTACACCGGTCAACCCATGCGCGACGCCCACCTGCGCAGCGCCGACTTCTTCGACGTGGAGAACCATCCGACGTGGACGTTCGTGGGCAGCGAGATCAGTCAGGCCAGCGCCACGGAGTTCCACGTGACCGGGGACCTGACGATCCGCGGGGTCAGCCGCCCGGCCGACTTCACGGTCGTGTACCTGGGTGAGTGGGACACGCCGTGGTGGGAGGGCGACCGTGACCTCGGCCCCCGCCGCCGTGCGGGTTTCGCCGCGACCACCCGGATCAACCGGCACGACTTCGGCGTGAGCTGGAACGACGTCGTCGACCGGGGCGGCGTCGTGGTGAGCGACCTCGTCGACGTGAACGTCGACATCGAGGCGGTCCTCGAGCCCGTCTGAGCCCGACGGGCGGGCCGGGACAGGCTCCGGGCGGGGTGGGAGCATGCTTCGGGCGGGCCGGAGCACGCTTCGGGCGGGCGGGAGCAACCGGACGGCAGGCGCCGGGCCGCGTGAGGTGGGACAGTTCCGGCCGAACTCCCGAGACCATGGTGCGTTCTGGTATCAGGTGATACCGTCCCGGTATGGCGTTCACCCTGCGGCTCGACAGCGAGCTCACCGAACGGGCGAAGCAGCGCGCCCAGCGCGAGCACCGGTCGCTGACCGGGATCGTGGAGCACGCACTCGTCCAGTACCTGGACAACACCGCGAGCGACGACGAGGTGGCCGCCCTGCTGCCGGGCATAGCCGTGCAGGTACGGGACGCCGGTGAGGCACACGAGGGCCGACGCACCGCGTGATCTACCCGACCATGACGCAGGTCGTCATGACCGCCCGCGCCGTACTGGGTGGCGAACCGACCGTGCGTGACCGGAAGTTGCTGCTGCGGGTCGTCGCCGAACCGGCGATGGCGGCCGGCGACATCGAGGAGTACCCGACGGTCAGCGAAAAGGCGGCCGCCCTGCTGGTGGCCATCGCGTACCGGTGGCGACCGTTCGGTGACGGGAACAAGCGGACCGGTTTCGCCGCCGCCCTGCTGCTGCTCGCCCTGAACCAGTACCGGCTGGACCTGGATCCGGTCGACGCCGCCGACCTGATCGACCGGGCATCGAAGGGCGCGGCGGACCCCTCGGCGCTGGCACCCACGATCGCCGCACACCTCACCACCTACTGACCGCCGCTCACCGCGCCCAGCGCCGGCTGCGGCCCCGGGGTACGGAGCGACGCACGCGGCGGCGCAGGGCGCGGC
>JBAUUM010000006.1:0-2784 GCA_049582705.1 Actinocatenispora sp. | reverse complement strand
CGACGCGCTGGCCCCGGCCGGTCCCGCGACGACGGCACGCCGCGTCCACATCGGACGACCGCGACCCCCGCGCGGCCGGCGACGGTAGCGGCACCGGGATCGGGGACGGCCGGGACGCCGGCACCGGCGTCGGGGACGACCCACGCGCCGCCGGGACACCGGAAACCGGCCGGGTGCACGACGGCCCGGTCGGCACCGTGGACCGGCGCGGACTGCTCGTCGCCGGCGGTACCGCAGCCGGCCTGGTCGTACTCGCCGCCGGGACCGGCCTGGGCGGGCAGGCGTTGCAGACCGCCCGGTTCTCCGCCGCCGGTTCCCGCGCCCGGGTCCGGATCCCGCGACCGGTCAGTGCGGCGAAGCCCGTCCCGGACGGGACCCGGCGGCCGGTGCACGGCATCACGCCGTGGCGTACCAGCAATGAGACGTTCTATCGGGTGGACACCGCGATCACGCTGCCGCAGGTCCCCGCGGACACCTGGAAACTGCGCGTGCACGGCATGGTGGAACACGAGCTGACGCTGTCGTACGACGAGCTGCTCCGCCGTGACCTCATCGAACGCGACATCACCCTGACCTGCGTGTCCAACGAGGTCGGCGGTCACCTCGCCGGCAACGCCCGGTGGATCGGCGCGCCCCTGCGCGACCTGCTGCGCCAGGCCGGCGTCTCGCCGCACGCCACCCAGCTGGTGTCCCGGTCCGCCGACGGCATGACCATCGGTACCCCGGTCGAGGCCGTACTGGACGGGCGGGACGCGATCCTCGCCGTCGCCATGAACGGCGAACCGCTGCCGGTCAAGCACGGTTTCCCGGTCCGGATGATCGTGCCCGGCCTCTACGGGTACGTGTCCGCCTGCAAGTGGCTGGTCGACCTGGAGGCCACCACGTACGACGCGTACGACCCGTACTGGGTGAAGCGCAAGTGGGCGGCCAAGGCCCCGATCAAGACGGCGTCCCGCATCGACACACCGAAGCCGTTCGGGCATGCCAAGGCCGGCACCGTCATGATCGCCGGCGTCGCGTGGGCGCAGCACCGCGGCATCCGCAGGGTGGAGGTCCGCGTCGACGACGGCGCCTGGCAGCCGGCCCGACTCGCCGCGACACCGGACAGCGACGTGTGGCGGCAGTGGGTCTACACATGGAGCGGCGCGAAACCCGGCGACCACCAGATCACCGTCCGCGCCACCGACGCGACCGGCGGCACCCAGACCGAGAAGCGCGCCAGCCCGTTCCCGAACGGGTCGTCGGGCTGGCACTCCATCTCCGTCACCGTGGACGGCTGACCCGGTCCGCCGGTCAGGACGACGTTGCGAGCAACCCCAGCACATGACGCAGCACGGCGCGTGCCCAGCCGCCGTACCCGGGCAGGTCCGGCGCCGGGACGCGGTGTTCCCGCCGTGGCGTGAGGTGACCGGTCAGCGCGCGGTCGAGGTACTCCTGGCCGGTGGTACGCGGTCGCATCCACAGTGCACCGTCGAGTTTGGACGACAGGACCGATTCCTCGGCGTACCGCCAGGCCCGGGCGGCGTTGAGCACGGCGTACGTCCAGTCACCGTTCTCCTCGGCCCACTCCAGTTCGGCGGCCAGCGCCCGCAGTACCGTCGCGCGGTCCGGGGCGGGGAACACGTCCGCCGCCGGCGGCCCCGTCAGGCTCACGCCGGCCACGTGACAGACGGCGTAGTGCAGTACCAGGTCGGGGTCGCCGGTGTGGCCGACGCCCGAGACATACCGCTGCCCGCGCCGGTCCACCGTGAAGTGCGCGCGGAACGGTCGCCGCGCGCCGCTCGCGCGCAGGTCACCGGTCCCGAGCACGGAGGCCTCCAGGCCGAGTACGTCGTCGGGCTGTTCGAGGTGAGCGACGGCATCGACCAGGTCCCGGTCGTCCACAACGCCAC
This sequence comes from Actinocatenispora sp., assembly GCA_049582705.1. Taxonomy (GTDB): domain Bacteria; phylum Actinomycetota; class Actinomycetes; order Mycobacteriales; family Micromonosporaceae; genus Actinocatenispora. Next base: position 892 of record JBAUUM010000006.1, on the reverse strand, counting down.
CGTTCACGGTGCTGTCGTGGGCGGTGCTGCCGACCACGGCGCTGCCCTGGGCGGCGCTGCCGTGGCCAGCAGTGCTGCCGTGGGCGGTGCTGCCGTCGTCGGTGCTGCCGTCGTCGGTGCTGCCGTCGTCGGTGCTGCCGATGGCGGTGCCGTCGTCGACGGTGAGTAGCAGGTCCAGGTCGCTGGATCCGGCCACGAAGTGCCCGAACCCGGCGGAGCCGTGCAGGTAGACGCCGGTCAGCGCGGGACCGTAGTGGTCCCGCGCGGCGGCCGTCACGCGGTACGCGTACTGCCGGACCGCGTCGGGGAGTACGGCCAGGCGGTCGCCGTCCGCAACGAATCCCGTGCCACCCACCGCGTTGCCTCCTCGACGGCCCCGACCCCCAGGATGCCCCGTCGTCCGGGGCGACGGTGAGCCCCTCCGATACGACGGGCGCCACGCATCACCGCCGGCGTCCATGGCGGTCGGCAGCGGCAGACGACCCTTTTCGACACTCGGACGTGAGTACGACCGCGCGTAGAGTGACCGCATGGCGGTGGACTACGACGGACGTCTCCACACGGTCTACACGCAGGGGCGAAGGCTGGAACCCGACAGCCTGCGGCGGTGGATCGCGGAGTTCGCCCGGCACGTGCCGGAACGGCGACCCCTCCGCGTGCTGGACCTGGGCTCCGGGACGGGCCGGTTCACGCCCGCTCTCGCCGACGCGTTCGGCGGACCCGTGTACGGGGTAGAACCGTCCGAGGGCATGCGCGCGGTGGCGACGGCCGACGCGACCCACCCGTCCGTGACCTACCTCGCGGGGCAGGCGGAGGCCATCCCGCTCGCGTCCGCGTCGTGCGACGCGGCCCTGCTCTTCCTCACCTTCCACCACTTCCCGGACCAGGCCGG
>JBAUUM010000005.1:0-3113 GCA_049582705.1 Actinocatenispora sp. | reverse complement strand
GACCGGTCCTTCGACGCGGGGCGGGCCGGTGACCGACCGGCCGCGCGGCCCGTCGGTACCTCGGGACCGCCGTCGGCCAGCCCGGCCATCAGGTCGCCGTGCCGCGCGACCCGGCTCAGGGCCTGCTCCGGGTCGTACCGCCGGGATGTCCCGTCGACGACCTCGTCCCAGGTCAGCGGCGTGGACACGGTGGGCGACGACAGGGCCCGCAGCGAGTACGGGGCGACCGTGGTCTTGGCGGCGTTGTTCTGGCTCCAGTCCAGGAAGACCTTGCCGCCGCGCACGTCCTTGGCCATCCGGTCCACCACGAGGTCCGGGTGCTCGCGGGCGAGTTCGGTGGCAAGGGTCTTCGCGTAGCCGGCGACGACGTCGGCCGACTGCCGGCCGGACACCGGGCAGAGCAGCTGCATTCCCTTGCGGCCACTGGTCTTCGGGTACGCGGTGAGCCCGTCGTCGGCCAGCCGGTCGCGCAGCAGGGCGGCCACCCGCAGGCAGGCCGGCAGCCCGGCGGGTGGACCCGGATCGAGGTCGATCACCAGCAGGTCGGGGGATCGGGCGGCGCCACGCGGGCCGATTCTCCACTGTGGAACGTGGAACTCCAGCGCGGCGAGGTTGGCCAACCACACGAGGGTGGCCAGGTCACGGACCACGACGTAGTCGACCGTGCCGTCGGGTGACGTGGAGCTGGGTGCGGGGAGCCGGACGGTGCGTACCCAGGTCGGGGTGTGGCTCGGCGCGTTCTTGGCGAAGAAGCTCTGCCCGTCGACCCCGTCCGGGAAGCGGATCACGGTGACCGGGCGGTCGACCAGATGCGGCAGCAGCACGTCGGCGATCCGGACGTAGAAGTCGATGACCTCGCCCTTGGTGAAGCCGGTGTCCGGATACAGCACCTTGTCCAGGTTGGACAGGCTGAGTCGCCGCCCGTCCACCCGGACCTGCCGCCGTTCCTCCGCCACGGTGCCGACGGTATCGCCAGGTCCGGCCCGGTGCCCCGGCTTCGCCGGGTGTCACCCCACGGGACGCGCCGGCACCGCACCGCGTGGCATCGTCACCGTGCGGCCGGGACCGCCACCCGCGCGCCACGGCTGCGTACGGCGGTGACGATCTTGTCGTACTCGCGCTGGTACGTGGCCCGCCGCGAGCCGGTGACCTGGCGGGAGCGGAGCGCGGCGGCCAGGTCCACCAGCCGGATCTTCGGCGCGATGTCCACCCAGGTCGGTACCGCCTCCACCCGCGTCGCCCGCCACCGGCCGGACGCACCCCGGGTGAACGTGATCCGCGGCATCACGCCCTCCCGGCTCGCCGCGACCGGGTCGTCGTGCCGCGCGATCTCGTTGCCCATCCCGTACACCACCCACTTGCCGTGCACCGACTCGAACGGCTGCACCACGTGCGCGTGGCAGCCCAGGATCAGGTCCACGTCCGGCGAGGCGAGCAGCCGCCGGGCCTGGCCGACCTGCTCGGCGGTCGGCGCCTGCTGGTACTCGGTGCCCCAGTGCAGGGACAGGATCACCAGGTCGGCGCCGCCCGCGCGGGCGGCGTGCGCGGCGGCGAGGATCCGCGATACGTCGATCGTGCCGACCCGCCACGGGCGCCCGGCCGGCAGGTTCAGCCCCCAGTTCAACCCGAACGTGTACGACAGGTCGGCGACCCGTACGCCGCGCACCTCGGTGATGTCCGGGCGGGCCGCCTCCGCGGTGGTGCGGGCGGTACCGCTGTGGTGCAGGCCGGCGTGGTCCAGCGCGTCGAGGGTACGGTCGATGCCCGCCTCGCCCTGGTCGAAGGAGTGGTTCGACGCGGTGGAGCAGTCGTCGAAGCCGGTACGCCGCACCGCGGTCAGGACCTGCGGCGGCGCGGCGAACCGGGGCCAGCCGAGGTACGGCCCGTGCTCGGCGGACACCGGGGTCTCCAGGTGGCAGATGGCCAGGTCCGCTCCGGACACCACCGGCCGGACAGCGGCGAAGACGGGCGAGAAGTCCATCCCGTCGCGCCCTTCGGACCGGGCGTCGGCCCTGGCCTGCTGCCAGATCGGCGGATGGACCAGGACGTCACCGGCGGCCACCACGCTCAGCGTCGGCGGCCCGGACGGTGACGGGCTGCCGCCGCCGGCACGGGAGTGCCGGGCGGCGTGCTGCGACGGGCCGGACTCGCAGCCGGCCACCAGCGCACACACCACCAGGGCGGCGAGAACGGGAGCAAGGCGACGCACCCGCACACTGTATGTGCGCCCGCCGTGGCGGAAGGGCCGTTTCCTTCAAGACCGCGGCCACCGGCCCGCATTAGCGTCCAGGGCATGACACCGAACTTTTCCCTGATCGGCCTGACCGTCGCCGACCTCGGCGCGTCGCTGGCCTTCTACCGCAGGCTCGGCCTGGACATCCCGGCCGGCGTGGACGACGAACCGCACGTGGAGGTGACCCTGCCCGGCGGGCTGCGCCTGGCCTGGGACCCGGTGAGTACGGTCCGCGCGTTCGACCCCGACTGGGCCCCGCCCACCGGCGGCTCGCGGATCGGCCTCGCCTTCGACTGCGGCGACCCCGCCGGGGTGGACCGGCAGTACGAGGACCTGACGGGCGCCGGGTACGAGGGGCACCTCGCGCCGTGGGACGCGTTCTGGGGCCAGCGGTACGCCACCGTGTACGACCCCGACGGCAACAGCGTCGACCTGTTCGCCGCGCTGCCCGCCCGGTCCGACTGACCGCGCCGCGCCGGTGCGGACCCCGTCGGGACCGGCGGCGCGTGGGCCGGCCACGGTTCCGGCCGGGGCGGTCAGGGCCTGAGCAGCTGGCCGAGCGGCACCCCGGTCAACGCCTTCACGTCGCGGGCCAGATGGGCCTGGTCGGCGAAGCCGGCATCGGCCGCGACCGTGCCGAACGAGGTGCCGGCGCGGGCCGCCGCCAGGGCGCGCTGCAGTCGGTAGATGCGGGCAAGGGTCTTCGCGCCGTAGCCGAACCCGGCGTGGCAGCGGCGCCGCAGCTGGCGCTCGCTGAAGCCGGTCTCCCGCGCGGTCACCGTCACGCTCTCGCCCAGCCGGAGCCGGCCGGCGACCCACAGCAGCGCCCGGTCGGGCGGCCCGGCGCGCCGTAGCCGGTCCGCAGCGATCCGCTCCAGGG
>JBAUUM010000004.1:0-8524 GCA_049582705.1 Actinocatenispora sp. | reverse complement strand
GCCCGCGGGCCGCACTCCCCAGGACCGTGACCGCGCCGCCGTCCGCACACCCTGCCGGCGCACCGAGGATCCCGGCGCCGGTCAGGCGCCGGTGACCACCGGCTCGGTCACCCGAACCGCGTAGGTGAGCGCGTCGACCAGCGCACGCCAGCTCGCGTCCACGACGTTCTCGTGCACCCCGACGGTGGTCCAGTCGCCGCCGTCGTCACCCGACTCCACCAGGACCCGGGTGACCGCGGAGCTGCCGTGGCTGCCCTCCAGGATGCGAACCTTGTAGTCCCGCAGATCGACGGTGGACAGGTGCGGGTAGTGGCGGACCAGGGCGCCGCGCAGCGCGGCGTCCAGGGCGTTGATCGGGCCGTTGCCCTCGCCGGTGGCGATGACCCGCTCGCCGCGTACCCGGACCTTGACCGTCGCCTCGCTGACCACCGAGTTGTCCTCCCGGTGTTCCACGATCACCCGGTAGGACTCCAGGGTGAACGGCCTCGGCCGGCCACCCTCCAGTTCGGAGCGGACCAGCAGCTCGAACGAGGCGTCGGCGGCCTCGTACGACCAGCCCTGCGCCTCCCGCTGCTTGACCTGCTCGGTGACCCGGGACAGCACCTCCGGATGGCCGGCCAGGTCCAGTCCCAGCTCACGGCTCTTGAGCTCGACGCTGGCCCGGCCGGCCATCTCGGTGATGAGGATGCGCATGTCGTTGCCGACGACGGCCGGGTCGACGTGGTTGTACAGGTCCGGGTCGACCTTGATCGCGCTCGCGTGCAGCCCCGCCTTGTGGGCGAAGGCGCTGGACCCGACGTAGGCCTGGTGGGTGTCCGGGGCGATGTTGGCGATCTCGGCGATGGCGTGCGAGACGCGCATCATCTTCGGCAGGCACCCGTCCGGCAGGACCGGCCGCCCGAGCTTGAGGGTGAGGTTGCCGATCACCGAGAAGATGTCGGCGTTGCCGGGCCGCTCCCCGTACCCGTTGGCGGTGCCCTGTACGTGCATGGCGCCGGCCTCGACCGCGGCGATGGTGTTGGCCACCGCGCAGGACGTGTCGTTCTGGGCGTGCATGCCCAGCCGCGGCGCCCCGCCGAGCCGTACCCGCACCTCGCGTACGGTGCGGTCCACCCCGGAGGGCAGCATGCCGCCGTTGGTGTCGCACAGTACGACGACGTCGGCGCCGGCCGCGAAGGCGGTGCGGGCGACCTCGACGGCGTAGTCGGGGTCCGCGGCGTACCCGTCGAAGAAGTGCTCGCAGTCCAGGAAGACCCGGCGGCCCTCCGCCACGCAGTGCGCCACGGTGTCGGCGACCATGGCGAGGTTCTCCTCGCGGGTGGTACGCAGGGCCCGTTCCACGTGTCGCACGTCGGACTTGGCGACCAGGCAGACGGCCGGCGTCTGTGCGTCCAGCAGCGCCCGCACCTGCGGGTCGGCGGCGGCCGTGGTACCGGCCTTGCGGGTGGCGCCGAAGGCGACGAGTTCCGCGTGCCGCAGGTTCAGCTCGGTACGGGCTCGGCGGAAGAACTCGGTGTCCTTGGGCATCGCGCCCGGCCAGCCGCCCTCGATGAATCTGACCCCGAGTTCGTCGAGCAGCCGTGCCACCGCGAGCTTGTCCGCGACGGAGTAACTGATGCCCTCCCGCTGCGCACCGTCCCGCAGGCTGGTGTCGAACAGGTGGAAGTCATCGGTTGTCGGACCGGTTGGAACCGGTTCTGCGGATCCCATGGTGTCTTGATCCTTTCCAGGGGCGTGCTGGCTGATGGGTGGAGTCGTGTGACCGACCCGGAAAACGAAAAGACCCCCCGGGTCACGGGAGGTCTGCGCGCTGGCTCGACGGATGTGTCGGCTCGGCGCGCTAGGTGCCGATAATCAGGCCACGGAGTGTCCGGGTCACGAGAGCAACCCTGCCACCGGCACGACGACGGTGGGTAGTCGATCCCAGATTTCGGGCCACCGCGTGACCGACTTCACCTTCCTGATCATCGCGCGGACCTGGGCGGAGATCGTTCGGGATGATCTGGAACGACTCCATTAAATGACTCCGAGGAGGACTGTGTGCTCACCGTCGGTGACCACTTCCCCGTGTACGACCTGACCGCCTGCGTATCGCTGGACGCCGACGGCGCGTTCGCGCAGATCGACAACAAGACCTACGAGGGCCAGTGGCGGGTCGTGTTCTTCTGGCCGAAGGACTTCACCTTCATCTGTCCCACCGAGATCGCCGAGTTCGGCCGGCTCAACGACGAGTTCGCCGACCGCGACGCGCAGGTGCTGGGTGTCAGCCTCGACTCGGAGTTCGTCCACTTCGCGTGGCGCAAGGACCACCCGGACCTGCGGGAGCTGCCGTTCCCGATGCTGGCCGACTCGCGGCGTGAGCTGTCCAGCGCGGCGGGAGTGCTCGGCGAGGACGGTTTCGCCCAGCGGGCCACGTTCATCGTCGACCCGAACAACGAGATCCAGTTCGCCATGGTGACCGCCGGCTCCGTCGGCCGGAACGTCTCCGAGGTACTGCGGGTGCTCGACGCGCTGCAGACCGACGAGCTGTGCCCGTGCAACTGGAACAAGGGCGGCGAGACCCTCGACGCCACGAAGCTGATGGCGGGGGTCTGAGTGGGGCTCGACGCCCTGAAGTCCGCGCTGCCAGACTACGCCAAGGACACCAGGCTCAACCTCGGCTCGGTACTGGGCAACGCCCAACTGCCCGACCAGCAGCTCTGGGGCGCGGCGCTGGCCTGCGCGGCGGCTGCCGGCAACCCGACGGTACTGCGGGAGATCGCCGCCGAGGCCGCCGGCCGGATGTCCGCCGAGGCGGTCACCGCGGCGAAGGCGGCGGCCTCGGTCATGGCCATGAACAACGTGTTCTACCGGGCCAAACACCTCATTGGTGACGACGGGTACCTGTCGATGCCGGCGCGGTTGCGGATGCAGGTCGTCGCCCGGCCCGGGGTGGACAAGGTCGACTTCGAGCTGTGGTGCCTGGCGGTCAGCGCGGTCAACGGCTGCGGTATCTGCCTGGAGTCGCACGAGAAGGCGCTGCGCGCGGCCGGCGTGTCCCGCGACGCGGTGCACGACGCGCTCCGGGTGGCCGCCGTGGTCACCGCCGCGGCGACCACGCTGGGCGCGGAGGAGGCTCTCACCGACGCAGTGCAGGCCGGCTGACCGACCAGCGGCGGTGTCGGCCGGGCGTCCGTCGGGGCCGCCCGGCCGTCGCGGTCAGCGGGCCCGCTCGAACACCAGGATCGTGTTGTTGTTCTGCACGAACACGTCTTTCAGCGCCCAGCCGTCCCGCCACCGGTCGTTCAGCTTGTTCTTGAGCCAGTGCATCGACAACGCGTCGGTGTTGAGTTCAACGTCGTAGTGGTCGTCGTCGCCGAACATGGCGAGCCCCCTCGGTGCCGCAGTTGCTGTGGGTAACGGTGCGCCGGACACGATACCGGGCACCGTCACCCGGATGGCCGGCCCGCCGGCCACCGCGCAACGGAGGGCCCGCGACTCAGAACAGGCGGTGGACCCAGCCGAAGGGGTCCTCGCCGCGGCCGTGCTGGATGTCGAGCAGGACCTCGCGCAGCCGTCGGGTGACCGGGCCTTCCTGACCGCCGGCGACGGAGAAGTCGACGCCGTTGCCCCGGACCCGCCCGATCGGCGTGACGACCGCGGCCGTGCCGCAGGCGAACGACTCGCGCAGCCGACCCGAGCCGGCGTCCGCGCGCCACTCCTCGAGCGAGTACGGGCGTTCCTCGACGCGGTAGCCGAAGCGACCGGCCAGCGTCAACACCGAGTCGCGGGTGATGCCGGGCAGGATCGTGCCGCCCAGCGGCGGCGTGACCAGCGTGATGTCGTCGCCCTCGCCGTACACGGCGAACATGTTCATGCCGCCGAGCTCCTCGACGTACCGGCCGTCCCGCGCGTCCAGGAACACCACCTGGTCGCAGCCGGCCTCGATGGCCTCGGCCTGGGCGACGAGGCTGGCGGCGTAGTTGCCGGCACACTTGGCCGCGCCCGTGCCACCCCGACCGGCCCGCGTGTACTCCTCGGAGACCCAGACGCTGACCGGCTGCACGCCGCCTGCGAAGTAGGAACCGACCGGCGAGGCGATCACGCAGAACAGGTAGTCCGAGGACGGCTTCACGCCCAGGAACACCTCGGTGGCGAACATGAACGGCCGCAGGTAGAGACTGCCGCCCGGCTGGGTGGGAATCCACTCCCGGTCCTGCGCGACCAGCGCCTGGACCGCCTGCAGGAAGATCTCCTCGGGCAGGCGCGGCATGGCCATCCGGCTGGCCGTGCTCTGCATGCGCCGCGCGTTCTCCTCGGGCCGGAACATCGTCACGCCGCCGTCGGCGGTGTGGTACGCCTTGAGCCCCTCGAAGATCTCCTGCGCGTAGTGCAGGGCGGCGGTCGCCGGCGACAGCGGGATCGGGCCGAATGCCTCGACTCTCGCGTCGTACCAGCCCTTGCCCTCGTTGTAACGGATAGTGACCATGTGGTCGGTGAACACCCGACCGAAGCCCGGGTCGACCAGCTGGGCGGCACGCTCGGCGGCCGGTACCGGCCGCGGGGTCGGCCGGACGTCGAACTCCAGGCCAGGAGCGTAGGACTGACTCGCCTTCGGGCTGCTGCCACCGTTCATGGTTCTCGTACCTCCATGGCACATCACGCGGACCGCCGTACCGACCTGGCCTGAACTTACCGTCTGTTCAACCATTCCCCGGCGTGGCATGGCGTGGCGGTCAGATCGGGCCCCGGACGGGACGGCGCGGCGGGCGCGGACGAATCGTCCGGAAGGGCGCGACACGCGCCGGGTACGGCGCGGCAGGGCAACCCGGACCGCGGACCAGCCGGTCGGCCTGGCGCGGACACACCCGCAGCATAGCGAACAGCCTGAACGTTTCCTCAGCCCGGCACGTGGTCAGGGGCGTGCCGGAGTTCGGGCGGACCGGCCCGGAATGCCCGAGCCCGGGTGGGTCGGCCCGGCATGCCCGGGCCCGGTGGGCCGGCCCAGCGCGCGAGCCCGGCGCTCCCCGAAGCCGGTGGAGCGGAGTCCGGGCGATCGGCCCCGGGTGACCCGGGCCCGGGGCCGGCACCGCTCAGTCCGACGGGCTGGACGAGTCCCGGATCACGAGCATCGCTTCCTCGACGCCGTTGATCGTGGCGTTGCCGATCGCCTTCACCGCCGAGCCGCCCCCGCTGGTGCCGCCGTCCCACCGCAACACCACGGTGACCAGCATGTACCGGTGATAGCCGATGTAGAAGCCCTGCCAGGTGGGAGCGTCGCCGTCACACACCTTGCTGGCGGAGCCGCTGCGCGGGCAGAAGTAGCTCAGCTCGTTGAACGCCGCGCTGCGCCCGTCGAAGGCCTTCTGCACCGCGCTGGCGTCGGAGTCCGAGGGCAGCGGGATGACCATGACGCTGGCCAGCAGCTCGTTGTCCCGGTCCAGGTAGCTGGCCGTGGCCATGTTGCCGCAGTCGTGCTTGCGCAGCAGCGCCGCGGTGTCCGAGCCGCCGGCGTCCGAGCACGCGCTGTAGAAGCCGGCGGCGGCCAGCTCGTACGAGTAGCCGCCCAGGGTGTCCGGGAAGAACTGCTTCAGCTCGAACGGCGTCTCGTCGCTGCTCTCGTCGTCCAGCGTGTACGCGTCCCGGGCGGTCGGCGCGGGCGGTGAGTAGCTGTACGGGTCGCTGCTGTACTCGGGGGTCGCGCTGGCCTCCGCGGAGGCCTCCTTCTCGGCCTCGTTGTGCAGGTGGATCGCCACTCCGGTGCCGATGCCGCCGACGATCAGCAGCAGCAGGACGAGGCCGCCCACGACGAGTCCGACGATCAGCCCGGTGCGGGAACCTCGCGGCGGCGGGCCGGGAGGCATCCCACCCGGCCCGCCCGGGAACGGCGGGCGCATGGGCGGTCCGGACATCGGAGGGCCCGAGTGCGGGGGACCCGAGAGCGGCGGACCCGAGAGCGGCGGACCCGACATGGGCGAGAGCACGTACTCGGTCGGCATCGGGCCGGTCGCCATCGGATCGGTGGGAACGGGACCGTTCGCCATGGGTCCCGGCGGGTACGGCCCGCCGGGCATCGGACCGACGGTCGGGTCACCGCCGGGCGGCCCGCCGGGAACACCCCAGCCGCCGGGGCCGCCGGGCGGACCGGGCGGGTACCCGCCGGGCGGCGGCGCGTTCCAGCCGCCCGGGGCGTCCGCGGGACCCTGGGGACCCTGCACGAAGCCCGGCGTGTCCTGCGGAGGGACGCCGGGTGGCGGATCGGAGGGTGACCGTGGGTCCGGGTCGGGCCCGGTGAAGCTGGACATGCAGCAAACATACGGACCGCGTGCCACACCGGGGCACGGACCCACCCGCCGAAACCGGACAGAAGTGCCGGTTCTCAGCCGGCGAGCCGGGTGGCCACCGCGTCCCCGACGGCGGTGGTACGCAGCGGCTCCCTGCCGGTACGTTCAGCGACCTGTGCGCCGATCGCGGCCTCGACCCGGCGTGCCTGCTCCGGGTGGCCGAGGTGGTCGAGCAGCAGCGCTGCGGACAGGATCGCCGCGGACGGATCCGCGACCCCCTTGCCGGCGATGTCCGGCGCCGAGCCGTGCACGGGCTCGAACATCGACGGGTACGCACGGGTGGGGTTGACGTTGCCGCTGGCGGCGAGCCCGATGCCGCCGGTCACCGCGGCGGCCAGGTCGGTCAGAATGTCGCCGAAGAGGTTGTCGGTGACCACGACGTCGTACCGCTGCGGGTTGGTCACCAGGAACATCGCGGCGGCGTCCACATGCTGGTACTCGGTCTCGACGTCCGGGTACTCCGCGGCGACCTCGGCGAACGCCCGGGTCCACAGGTCGCCGGCGTTGACGAGGACGTTGTTCTTGTGCACCAGCGTCACCTTGCGGCGCGGACGGCGGGTGGCCCGGTCGAACGCGTCCCGGATCGCCCGCTCGGCTCCGTACCGGGTGTTGATGCTCTCCTCGGTGGCGATCTCGGCCGGGGTGCCCTTGCGGACCACTCCGCCGGCCCCGCAGTACAGGCCCTCGGTGCCTTCGCGGACGACGACCAGGTCGATCTCGCCGGGTTTGACGCCGGCCAGCGGACTCGTGGTGTTCGGCCAGAGCTTCGAGGGCCGCAGGTTGACGTAGTGGTCGAAGGCGAAGCGCAGCTTGAGCAGCAGGCCACGTTCCAGGACGCCGGACGGGACGCTGGGGTCGCCGACGGCGCCGAGCAGGATGGCGTCGTGCCCGGCCAGCTCGGACAGGACCGAGTCGGGCAACACCTCACCGGTGCGGTGGTAGCGGGCCGCACCCAGGTCGTACTCCGTCGCCGTCACGTCCGGCAGTACCACGTCCAGGACCTTGCGCGCCTCCGCGACGACCTCCGGGCCGATGCCGTCACCACCGATGACTGCGAGCCGTACCGTCACGACAACCTCCCACCTCGGGCCGTGTTCCTGGCCGACAGTCTGCCGCGCCGAACTCCGGAGTTCTCAGTTTGCGGTACAGGCTTCCTATATTTCGAGACACCGTGCGTCGACCGGCCAGCTGCCACCCTCCCGGAAGCCGCGTTCCGGGGCCATGGCGATCACCATCCACCTGGCATGTTCCGCGCCGTCGGAGCGATTGATCCCCTTTGCCGACGACTATTCCGCGGCGTCCACCGAACTGTCAGATAATTGACAGAAAAACCAGCCAGTGCCCTCTTGCGGAATTGCGCTCGGAAGGTATTTGAACTGGTGGAGGATACGCTCGGCCCCCGCGACCGCGGCCTGGTCGCGGGGGCCGGCAGGAGGCGAACGCGGGGGGTTGCGTCCTGCCTCGCAGGGGGGTGCAGGCCCGCACAATTCAGAGCACCGACGGAACCGGATGAAGCGACGAACATCACTCATTCGTCGCAATGCTCCGAGAACCGCCAGATGCATCGCTGTATCGTGTAGCCGCCATGAACGGTATCCGGAATGGCGACACAGCGCAAGCGCACTGCGGCACTGCGTTGCATTGGCCGTACGTTATCGACCATGACGGTAACCGACACAAAAACGTGATCAAGGCGTCCACCTGCCCCGACGGTTCTCCGTGCGGCTGCGCCTCGAACTGACCACCGACACCGGCCGGACCGGTCCCCGCCGCAGCGGGACGGCCTTCTTCCAGGATCGCCTTCGGGGCGTGACCGGCGACGCCGGTAAAAGCCGGCCCCGGGGCCGCAATGGCGCGGCCGGACGAAACGGATTCCGCCGCCGTTGCGGATCAGCTCGTCACCTTCCACAATGCGAGAGCCGTGCCTTTGTCGAGGTGTCCCCGTCGTATTTCACCGATACGATCACATCCAGGCACTCACCCAGGAGGGATGGGACGTGACGCTGGGTGATCGGATTGGTCGCACGACCAGCCACTCCCACCGGCCCGACGAGACTCCGGTCCCGGCGGCCGCCGGCGCCGCACCCTCCGATCCGGATGACCGGGACGCCCGCGAACCCGACACCGGCGCCTGGCAGGACGCCGCGGAGGACGCCGGCCCGGAGCTGCCCTCGTTCGGGCCCCGCCCGCCACGGGCGCAC
>JBAUUM010000003.1:0-1712 GCA_049582705.1 Actinocatenispora sp. | reverse complement strand
CGTCCACGGCGAGCAGGCTGAGCACGCCGAGCACGTCGCGCTCGGCGGCCCCGTCGGCGAGCAGCCGGGCCAGCGTCGCCCGGTCGATGCCGGCCGGTACCGGCACGACCACGACGTCGGCGCCGTGCTCCGTGACGGCCTCGACACAGCCGTCCAGGTAGCCGCGGTCGGCGTCCGACACCCCCGACGGGTACGCGACCAGCCAGCTGCCGGACAGCCTCGGCGCCGACGGCTCGGCCAGCCGGACCCAGCGGACCCGGTAGCGCCACGAGTCGACGGTGTCCCGTTCCCGGGACCGCACGCGCCACTCGGACAGGGCGGGCAGCAGCGCGTCCAGCGACTCCCCGTCCACCCCGAGGGTGTCGGCGAGCGTCGCGGCGTCCTGCTGCTCGACCGCCGCCCAGAACCGTTCGTCGCCCGGCGCGGCGGCCGTGCCGGCACCGGCCGCGCCCGCCACCAGCCAGTACGACCGGCGCTGGAACGGGTAGGTGGGCAGGTCCACGCGGTGACCGCCCCAGCCGCCGAACACCGACGTCCAGTCCGGCGAGAGACCCACCGCGTGCGCCTGCGCGACCGCGGCGAGCAGCGCCGTGGGCTCGGGACGGTTGTCCCGCAGCGCGGGTACCACCGTCCCGGCGTCCGCGTCGAGGCAGTCGCGGGTCATCGCGGACAACGTGCCGCCGGGGCCGAGTTCCAGGAACGTGCCGACGCCCTCGTCGCGCAGCCAGCCGATGCTGTCGGCGAACCGGACCGCCTCCCGCACGTGCCGCACCCAGTAGTCCGGCGACGCGAGTTCCCGTGCGTCGGCCGGCGCGCCGGTCAGGTTCGACAGGATGGGCAGCCGGGGTGCCCGGAACTCGACGGTCCCGGCCACGGCGCGGAACTCGGCCAGCATCGGCGCCATCCGCGGCGAGTGGAACGCGTGGCTCACCCGCAGCCGGGTGGTCTTGCGGCCCAGCGAACGGAAGTGCTCGGCGACCGGCTCCAGCGCGTCCGCGTCGCCGGACAGCACGATCGCGTTCGGGCCGTTGACGGCGGCCACGCCGACGCGCTCGGACAACAGCGGCGCCGCCTCCTGCTCGGTCGCCTGGACGGCGAGCATGCCACCGCCGTCCGGCAGGGCCTGCATCAGCCGGCCCCGCGCCGCCACCAGCCGGCAGGCGTCGGCCAGCGACAGCACGCCGGCGACGTGCGCGGCGGCCAGCTCACCGATGGAGTGGCCGACCAGGAAGTCCGGCGTCAGGCCCCACGAGGCGAGCAGCCGGTACAGGGCCACCTCGATGGCGAACAGCGCCGGCTGGGTGTACCCGGTCCGGTCGAGCAGGGCGGCGTCCGCGGAGCCCTCCGCCGCGAACATGACCTCGGCCAGCGGCCGGTCCAGCGCACCGTCGAACTGCGCGCAGATCTCGTCGAGCGCCGCGGCGAACGTCGGGAACGCCTCGTACAGCTCGCGACCCGCGCCGGGCCGCTGCGCGCCCTGACCGGAGAAGAGGAACGCGGACGCGCCCTCGGCGGCCACCCCCCGTACGACGCCGGCGACCGTGTCGCCGGCGGCCACCGCGTCCAGCGCGCGCCGCAGTTCCCCGTCGTCGCCGGCGAGAACGACGGCGCGGTGCTCCAGCGGGGAGCGGGTCGTCGCCAGCGAGTACGCGACGTCCACGGCCGGCGACGTGCCGGCCGCGAGGTGGTCGCGCAGCCGCGCGGCCTGCGCC
>JBAUUM010000002.1:0-6442 GCA_049582705.1 Actinocatenispora sp. | reverse complement strand
CCACCAGGTGACGCGCGGTGGCGGCGCCGCCGTTGGCGAGCGTGGCGTAGCCGCTGGCGAGGTCGGCCGGGCTGACCGGGTAGACGCCCAGCGCGACGGCGGGCCGGGTGAGCGCCGGCCGCGGGTCGTCCGGCCCGTCGACGAGGGTCGGCACCCCGTCGTAACGCGCCGGGATCCCGGCCGCCCGGACGTCCTTGACTATCCGCACCGGGTCGGCCGCACCCGCGACGCGGTAGAGCACCGTACCGAGCCGCCGCCGCATCGCGGTGCGCAACGAACAGTGCGGGCACTGCGTGTTCCCCGGGTTGTACAGCGGTACGCCGTTGCGGTCCGGGAACTGCTGCGGGGACGCACCGTTCCAGGACGCCGACGGGTCGACGCCGTGGTTGAAGGCGCTGGCCAGTACGAGCGGGGTGAACACGTCACCGGGAACCATGGGCGCGGCCGCGTCGTCGTAGTAGCCGAACCCGTCGTCGTTGCCGTAGTAGGCGCGCACGCCCCCGGTCGCCGGGTCGACCGCGACGAGCGCGGCGTGCAGGTCGGCGGGGCGGCCGTGCAGCTGCCGTCGTACGGTCCGGACGGCGGCGCGCTGTGCGACCCGGTCGACGGTGGTGACCACCCGCAGTCCCTGGGTCCGTAGCTGTTGCGCGGTGATGCCGTGCGCGCCGAGTTCCCGTTCGACCTGCTGGGCGATCAGCCCGTCCGGACCCGACAGGTCCTTGTCGACGGGCCGAAGGGTGGTCGGGAAGCGCATCGTCGCCGCGCGGGCCCGGGACACCCAGCGTTCGGCCCGCATTCCGGCCAGTACGTAACGCCACCGGTCCCGGGCGCCGTGCGGATCGACCGCGGGGTCGAAGTTGGTCGGATCCTTGATGACGGAGGCGAGCAACATCCCCTGGGCCATGGTCAGCCGGTCCACCGGCCGGCCGAAGTAGGCGCGGGCCGCGGCGTCGATGCCGTACGCGCCCCGGCCGAAGTAGATGGCGTTGAGGTAGCGCTCCAGGATCTCGTCCTTGCTGTACCGGTGTTCCAGCTTGACCGACAGCGAGATCTCCTTGACCTTGCGGGACACCGTCCGGTCGAGCGTGAGGTAGGCGTTGCGCACGTACTGCTGGGTGACGGTGGAGGCGCCCTGAGCGGCACCGGAGAACGCGTCGGCGTAGAGGGACCGGGCGATGCCCCGGGCGGAGACGGCGCCGTGCCGGTAGAAGCCGCGGTCCTCGGCGGCGAGGACGGCGTGCCGCACCGCGGCGGGCACCGCGGAGAGCGGCACGTTGCTGCGGTCCACCAGGCCGACCCTGGCCAGCACGGTGCGCCCGTCGGAGTAGTACAGGACGGACTGTTGGGGCAGCCTCGGCTCGGACGGCAGCGGGACGGTCGCGGCGTACCCGACGACGGACAGGCCGGCGAGCACCGTCAGGCCGGTCACCACGGCGACGACCTGCCGGCCGCGGTGCCAGCGCGCCCATCGGGACCGGTGCCGGCCGTGTCGTGGCGGACGGGGCCCGCCGACGAAGCGTGCCGCCCGTCCAGGATCTCCGTCCGTGTGTCGTGTCCGCACTGCCCTCACCCCGTTCCGTTCGCCGCCGGTCCCGCCCTGGGGACTGTCCTCGGAACGGGCCGGGTTGCAGAGCGCGTAGGAATCGTGAGATATGTCAACTCGTCCGGGATGTGCGGAACCGTGGCACCGATGACGGCGGGTGGTGCTCGCGGCACGGACGCGTCACGCCGGCCCGGGCCGCGACGAGGAGGTCCGATTCCCGCCAGAGATAGGCCGGTGCCGGCTGCCATGATGGACGGGTGCGTTGGTTGACGGTTCCGTCACCGGTCGGCGAGCTGATCGCCGTCGCGGGCGACGACGCCCTGCGGCGGTTGCGTTTCGGTGGTCCGCGTCCGGCCGGACGGCCGGACCCCGGACACGAGATACTCGCCGCCACCGCGGCGCAGCTCGGTGAGTACTTCGCCGGCAGCCGCACCGAGTTCGACCTGCCGCTGGACCTGGTCGGTTCGGAGTTCGAGCGCGCCGTCTGGGCCGAACTGCCCCGGATCCCGTACGCGGAGACCCGCAGCTACGGCGACATCGCCCGGGCGGTCGCCGACGACGTCGGGGTGTCCCGCGCGGTGGGCGTGGCGAACAACCACAACCCGGTGCCGATCATCGTGCCGTGTCACCGGGTGGTCGGCGCCAACCGCAAGCTCGTGGGGTACGGCGGGGGCCTGGACCGCAAACGCTTCCTGCTGGAGCTGGAGGCCCGGGTGCAGCTCACCGACGGCCTGCTGTCGCTCTGACCGCATCGGGCCCGGGTCGCGCGGGCCCTGATCGCGTCCGGCCCTGACCGGGTCCGGCCTCGGCCGCGGCGGGCACCGGCTGCCGGCGGGCCGGCCGATCAGCCCGGAACCCTCGACGGCACGTCGGTCCGGTCCGGCGGAGACCGGAGATGCCGGCAGACACGAAGATCCCCGACGCCCTGGCAGGGACGTCGGGGATCTCGCGGGTGGTGCTGGTGGAACTACTTGGCCGGCCAGCTGTCCTTGTAGGTGTGCGGCTGGCCCGCGGTCGCCGGAGCGAAGCCGAAGTAGCTGTCGACCTCGGCCGCCTCGCCGGAGCTCGGGTACGGGTTGGTGCAGCTGGTGCCGGCGCTGCCGCCGGACATCAGGATGGAGCAGTCACCGTTGTAGTTGTCCGGCAGGCCCAGGATGTGGCCGGTCTCGTGCGCCACGATCCGCAGCGGGCTGTACTGCGCGGCCTGCTCGGTGTCGATGTAGATGGCGCCCTGGCCCAGGCCGTAGACCTGCGCGTACGAGCCACCGCCGGTGATCTGGTAGACCATCATGTCCGACCCGCAGGCGGACAGCTGGACGTTGCTCTCGGAGCCGTTCCAGATGCCGGCCGCCTGGCCCATGACACCGGCGAACTGGCCGGCCTGGCTGGTGTTGTAACAGACGGTCGCCGCGGTGATGTGGTGACTGGGGGCCGCGGAGGCCGTGG
The DNA here is from genome assembly GCA_049582705.1 of Actinocatenispora sp. Lineage (GTDB taxonomy): Bacteria > Actinomycetota > Actinomycetes > Mycobacteriales > Micromonosporaceae > Actinocatenispora. The sequence goes on along the minus strand of JBAUUM010000002.1, from coordinate 3,453 downwards.
GGGCTCCCACGAGCTGCATGCCGACCAGCGCGAACACACTGGCCACCAATGGCAGCAGCATCCGACGGAGCCTTCGGGGGGTAGACATGCTCACTTCTCCTCGTCAGGAGGGGATGGGGATGCCTACGAAGGCTAGTAAATAAGACACATCAGGTCTATAGGTCTTCTCAGACAGTAATGGCGGTTTCCCGCCTAAAGAACACCTTAAATGCAAACGCCGCAGGTCAGGCGGACAGTTCAATAAACGCGAAGGCGACGACTCCGGCAAGTCGGGAGTCGCCGCCTTCAGTGCCCGCGCTGGCGCCGGGCCGCCTCAGCGCTCCAGTTCGCCGGAGATGAACTTGTCCACCGCGTCGCGGGCGGTCGAGTCGTCGTACTGCTCCGGCGGGGACTTCATGAAGTACGAGGACGCGGAGAGGATCGGTCCGCCGATGCCACGGTCCTTGGCGATCTTCACGGCGCGCAGCGCGTCGATGATGATGCCGGCCGAGTTCGGTGAGTCCCAGACCTCCAGCTTGTACTCCAGCTGCAGCGGCACGTCACCGAACGCACTGCCCTCCAGCCGGACCAGCGCGTACTTCCGGTCCTCCAGGAACGGCACGTAGTCGCTGGGCCCGATGTGCACGTCCGCGGTGCGCATCTCGTGCGGGATCTGCGAGGTGACCGACTGGGTCTTGGAGATCTTCTTCGACTTCAGCCGCTTGCGCTCCAGCATGTTCATGAAGTCCATGTTGCCGCCGAAGTTGAGCTGGTACGTGCGGTCCAGCCGGACTCCACGGTCCTCGAACAGCTTGGCCAGTACCCGGTGCGTGATGGTGGCGCCGACCTGCGACTTGATGTCGTCACCGACGATCGGTACGCCCGCGTCGGTGAACTTCTTCGCCCACACCGGGTCGGACGCGATGAAGACCGGCAGCGCGTTCACGAAGCCGACGCCCGCGTCGATGGCGCACTGGGCGTAGAACTTGTCGGCCTCCTCGGATCCCACCGGCAGGTACGACACCAGCACGTCGACCCGCGCGTCACGCAGCGCCGCGACCACGTCGACCGGTTCCTCGTCGGACTCCTCGATCGTCTCCCGGTAGTACTCGCCGAGGCCGTCGAAGGTGTGTCCGCGGGAGACGGTCACGCCCGTGGGCGGTACGTCGCAGATCTTGATGGTGTTGTTCTCGCTGGCGACGATCGCCTCGGAGAGGTCCCGGCCGACCTTCTTGGCGTCCACGTCGAAGGCGGCGACGAACTCCACGTCACCGACGTGGTAGTCGCCGAACTTCACGTGCATGAGTCCCGGTACGCGATCGGACGGGTCGGCGTCGCGGTAGTACTCCACTCCCTGGACCAGGGACGCGGCACAGTTGCCGACTCCGACGATGGCAACGCGGACAGAACCCATTCCTGCCTCCTTCTCATCATCCCCGTGCCGGCGGTGTCCTTGGGTGGCCGCCCGCGCGGGGCCGGTGTGGTGCGGGTCTAGTCGGGATCCGGGGTGGTGACCGTGGGCGGTTGCCCGGTCCGCTCGTGTGCGATCAGTTCCTCCAGCCAGCGGACCTCCCGCTCGGCTGCTTCCAGCCCGTGCCGCTGCAGCTCCAGCGTGTACGCGTCGATGCGTTCGGCGGCCCGGGTGACCGCGTCGCGCAGCCCCTCCCGCCGTTCCTCGACCCGTCGCCGGCGCCCCTCGAGGATGCGCAGCCGGGTGGCCACGTCGGTGCGGCCGAAGAACGCGAAGTGCACGCCGAACGCGGCGTCCTCGTACGCCTCCGGGCCGACCTGGGCGAGCAGCTCGCCGAAGCGTTCCTTGCCTTCGCTGGTGAGCCGGTAGACGACCTTGCCTCGGCGGCCGGTGAGCGGCGGCGCGAGCTGGTCGGGATCCGGTGCGTCCTCGGCGATCCAGCCGGCCTCGCGGAGACGACGCAGGGTGGGGTAGAGGGTGCCGTAGCTGAACGCGGCCCGGAACGCGCCGAGCATGGTGGTCAGCCGCTTGCGCAACTCGTAGCCGTGCATCGGGGAGGAGTGCAGCAGGCCGAGCACCGCGAGTTCGAGCACAGGTCCACCTCCCTGCCGGTAACCGTGCCGAGGTGGCTCGACGGCGCGATGAATAGGTCGTGTCGATGTATCGGTTCGATACATCGACACCATAACAGTGCAGGAAGAGGCCCGGTACAGCCGTTCGCACGACCTCTTCGGACCGGATGCGGCGACCGAGCGCGGTTACAGTGGGTAACGCCGCTTTTCGCCCTGCTCGGCTGTGCGCTCGGCCTCCGGGCGCGTACTCTCGTTCCATGCGCACGCAGCGACAGATCGTCGACTACTCGCTTCAGAAGCGGGCGATGCTGCGTGAGCTTTTCTCCGGTCGCGTCGGCACCTACGAGGCCTGTGACGCGTCCCCCTACCTGTTGAACGCCGCCCGTTTCCACGGCGAACAGGTCGAGCAGTCCTGCCCGGTGTGCCGACGGGAAAACCTGTGGCACGTGCACTACATATATGGCGACGAGTTGAAGCAGTCCGCCGGACAGGCCCGCCGCAAGGCGGAGCTGCCGGTGCTGGCAATGACCTACCGCGAATTCAGTGTGTACGTCGTGGAGGTGTGCCGTGGCTGCGGCTGGAACCACCTGGCTGAACAGTTCCTGCTCGGCCGCGATGGGGTGACGGACCCCGACCCACAGCGCCGTCGCGAGGCGGCGGAGTGAGCGCGCGTACTGCGCGCCGTGGCACTGCGGCGGTAGTTACCACATGCCTTGTGGTGCGGCGTATCTCACACGAACCGGACGGCGGCTTTCCTCCTGTCGTCCCCGACGGCATGGTGTGACGAATGACGAGCCCCCCGAACCGCCCACGTGGCTCGGCCCGTGTGCCTGGGCCAGATCCTGACGGTCCCGGTGGTTCCCGTGACCAGGGTGAACCGTCGGGCCGCTACCGGTCCGATCAGCACGGCTCCGGCGAGGCGGCCGGCCGGCACGGTGCCGACCCCGGGTCGCCCTCGTACCGTCGGGGCCTCGGTGGCCCCGTCGGTGGCGAGACGACGGGTCGACACGGCGCCGGCACGTACGGGTCTCCCGAGCCGCGCTCCGGCAACTACGGCTCGGCGTCGAAGCCCTCGCACGCGGCGGAGTCGCGACCGACACCGCCGTCGCACTCCCCCCGCTCCGGATCCGACCGTGGCTACCCGGACCGGGGCCACCCGGGTCCGTCGGACGCGGCCGACCGGACCGGGGCCTACTCCGGCAGGCCAGAGCCGAGCGGTCGCATCCGCCGCGGTGACGAGCCGAGTGGCCGCACCCACCGTGGTGATGAGCCGAGTGGCCGCACCCACCGTGGTGACGAGCCGAGCGGTCGCACCCACCGTGGTGACGAGCCGAGCGGTCGCACCCGGCGCGGCGACTACGCCGACTACGGTTCGGAACCCGGGCCACGCCCCCGGCACGGCGACGAGCCCACCACCGGCCGGCACTCCGC
>JBAUUM010000001.1:0-2149 GCA_049582705.1 Actinocatenispora sp. | reverse complement strand
GGGCGAGCGGGGACTGCCGGGCCAGGCGCAGCCGATGCCACGCGGCCCGGGGGACCTGGCCCAGTCGCTCACGGGTCGGGCGGTACCGGCTCAGCCGTTCGAGGGTCGGGCGGAACTGGCTCAGCCGTCCACGGCTGGGGCGCAACGTGCGTAACCGGTCCTTCAGGGAGGTCACTGGGGGGTTTCCTTCCGTCGGCGGCTCGAGGGCGGGAAGGGTCGCCAGGGGGCGCCAGGAGGTGGCCTCGAGCCGGGGCTGTCGAGTTGTGCCGGTCGCCGGTCCGTCACGGGACGCGAAGGCAACCGGCCGTCACCGTAGACGGAACGTGACCACGGCGGTGCGTAGTTGGCGGCAATCACGATGTATCAACGGCTACGAGCCGTTCGGTTCACCGCAGTTGCGGGGGTTTGCCGGGTGCGTCGTGTGTCACATCGTGACGGTCGCCTCTCCGCCACGGCGTGATCACCTTGTGTTGATCATGCCGCCTTGCGGATGGTCCGACCCGTTGTGAGGGCCTCGCACACCGTGTCGATCACCCGCGGATGCACCGGCAGCGACTGGTGTCCGACGGCGGGTACCGGCACGTTGAGGGCGCCGAGGTCGGGATGGTCGATGCGGGCGTTACGGCCCGGCACGACGACCTCGTCCATGGGGCTGTAGATCGCCACCATCCGGGTCCCGCATCGGGCCACCGGGCGGTCCAGCTCGCCGAGCAGGTCCGAGCCGGGCCGCAACTGCTCGGCCAGTCGTAGCGGTACGAACCGGGCGAGCTGGGTGCCCTGGTGCGGGCTGCCGAGCGTGACGAGGACCTCGATCCGCGAGTCACCGCCGAGGCGCTGGATGTAGTAGCGGGCGATCAGGCCGCCGAGGCTGTGGCAGACCAGCCGGACCTTGGTGTCGCCCGTCGCGGCGCAGAGTTCCTCGAGGTAGTCGCCAAGATTCGCGGCCGCGGTCGGCACGTCGTTGGTCAGCAGGCTGTAGTTCATCGACATGACCCGGCTGAAGCCCCGTCGCCGCAGGGCGCGGCGCAGGATGGTGAAGATCGAACCGTTGTCGACCAGCCCATGCACCAGAATGATCAGGGCGTCCTGATCCTGCTGGTCTGCTGGGGCGGGTCCGGTTCCGGTGATCTTCCGCATGACGGGCGGGGACGGAACGAAGCCGAACGGCCACAACATCGCGTGCAGACCGGTCCACGCGGATTCCACCATTGCCGCGCGCACCAGCGCCGGTACGATGCTCGCATCAAACAAATGTCACCATCCCACAGCCCGGACAGTGGCTAGGTACCCACAGTACGTCGAATCGACGCGAAGCCCGGTCCGTGTGGGGCCTTAGTATTCGTTAAGCTTCCAATGTCGGAGCCTGGAGCAGCGAACAGCAGCGAGGTGGGCACATGGGTGGGCGGATACGGGTGGTCGTCGCCAAGCCGGGTCTCGACGGTCACGACCGTGGGGCGAAGGTGGTGGCGCGGGCGCTGCGTGACGCCGGCATGGAGGTCGTCTACACCGGCCTGCACCAGACGCCGGAACAGATCGTCGCCACCGCTGTCCAGGAGGACGCGGACGCTATCGGCCTGTCCGTACTGTCCGGTGCGCACATGACGCTCTTCCGTCGACTGCTCGAACTGCTCGCGGAACAGCACGCTTCGGACATCGTGGTGTTCGGCGGGGGCATCATCCCGGACGCGGACATCCCCGAACTGGAGAGCATCGGCGTCGCCAAGATCTTCACCCCGGGCGCCACCACCAGGTCCATCGTGGACTGGGTCAACGGCAACATCGGCACCCGCGCTTTGTAAGGGTCGCTGCGGCGGCCCGATGCGCCCGCTCGCGGCACCGCCGGTCGGCTTGAGTGCTGACGCACACGGCGCCGATCGGCGGTTTGCGAGCGAACGCATCAGCCTCGCCTCGCTCGCCGTCCCACGGGTGATGTCCGAACCTCGACCCGAGACATATCGGTATCTCGGACCGGACCCTGGTACTGCCCCCGTCTACGCGCGAGCACGGTCGCGTGGCCCGGCCTGTCCCGTGTGTGTCCCGCGCCGCGTAGCGGTCGCGGTGCCGGGTTGTCCTGTGTGTGTCCCGCGCCGCGTAGCGGTCGCGATGTCTGGACGGTCCTGTGTGTGTCCCGCGCCGCGTAGCGGTCGCG